>NZ_JAQFWV010000055.1:0-22153 GCF_056175805.1 Halohasta sp. A2
CGAGAATCAAGAGCATTTCAAACAGTTTGTCACTGACACATTCTTAGATCTCTCTCAACGTCTTGGATTTGCGAATGGTTGGATCAAAAAGTTCCTCACCGATATTCAAAAGTTACGCTGACCACTCTTGCTCTCGTCAACGCCTGTGGAGACTGCACTCCCTGTGGACACGTCCGTGTCTGCAAAGCGCGTCGTTGAAGCAGGAAGCCCCACCCTCAAGGAGCGAACCGCGTCAGCGGTGAGCGAGTAGGGTGGGGTAGTTCACTGCTGGTGTCGACTGCCGTCGACAGGGCTGTAGTTCCGTCACGTTCAAGCCTCCCGGCTTTGACCAACAGGTAATGACGCGAACGGTTTGGCTGAAGGCTGACGACACGGTCGGCGAGTGGGAGACACGAAAGAACCGAATCACGACCGCGATCGAAGCTGGCGTTGACTGGGTGCTGGTCGACGAAGGCGACGTGGGTCGAGTCCGCGAACTCGGCGACATCAGCGTCGCGGCGTTCCGGTCGGACGCCGATATGGTCGACACAGCTGACTCCGACAGGGATGACGCAGTAGCCGACGCCTACTTCGTCGGCAAAGACGGTGAAGGCGACGGCACGGTCGACCTCCCCTCCGACTTTTCGGGGTCTGCAGATCTCACGACGCTCCGTCACAGCGACGACCGGGCACAGGGAGCCTATATCCGAATCTTTGACCAAGAGTACGAAGCCTTCGCCGAAGCTGCGGCCCACGATGCCGACTACACCATCGTTATCGGTGAGGACTGGACGATCATCCCGCTCGAAAACCTGATCGCCAGAATCGGCGAAGAGACTGATCTTCTCGCCGGCGTAACGACCGCCGAAGAGGCTCAGACCGCCTTCGAGACGCTCGAAATCGGCGCTGATGGCGTGCTGCTCGACACCGACAACCCCGACGAAATCCGAACGACAGTCGAGGTTCGGGATGCCGCCGAGCGCGAAACACTCGATCTCCAGTACGGCGAGGTGCTGGCAGTCGAACGAACTGGGATGGCCGATCGGGTCTGTATCGACACGGGCAGTCTGATGGACCACGACGAGGGAATGCTTATCGGCTCGATGTCCCGCGGGTTGTTCTTCGTCCACGCCGAGACCGCTCAGTCGCCGTACGTTGCCTCCCGGCCGTTCCGGGTCAACGCAGGGGCCGTCCACGCCTACGTCCGCACACCTGACGGTGGCACGAAGTACCTCGCCGAACTCAAAAGCGGCGACGAGGTCCAGGTCGTCGACACCGACGGCAACACCCGTGAGGCGATCGTCGGCCGCGTGAAGATCGAAAAACGACCGATGTTTCGGGTCGAACTCGACGTCGACGGCGACCGAATCGAGACGTTGCTACAGAACGCCGAAACGATCAAAGTCGCGACCAGCAACGGCCGCAAAGCCGTCACTGACCTCGAAGTCGGCGACGAAATGCTCGTCTACTATGAAGACGTTGCCCGACACTTCGGCGAAGCGGTCGAAGAAAGCATCATTGAAAAATAATTAATTACATACCACTCATCTGAATTTCACTGTTCTTTATACCACATTAGCACACAGAATATTGTATAATGATCGGGGTCTCCGACGCCCAGCCGACGAACGACGAGTATCCGGCGGCTGGACCCTGTGTACTCGGCCCCGTAGACGATGAGACAGCTCACAGGCGCGCCGCATCGGTCGCCCATGCGCTTGCCACGAGTCGGCGTACCAACCTGTTGGTAAGCAACAGAACGGTGGCGGAGGCGGCTACTCCACTACCGGAGAGTCACCGCGAAGGCCACTGCTCGTCGACAACGAGCGTTGAGAGTGCGAGTGAGGCGGGGCTCGATCTGGTCGTCAGCCAGCACACTCCCTCAGCGCTCGTGGTCACGCGAAACACCGAACAGCATCTGTTGGGCGAACTGTTTTCGGATCCTGCCGAGCGGCTCTCGGCGAAAACCGACGTGCTGACCGTCGACGGGCGCGGTGAGACCGACCGGATCGCCTCCGTTTTGGTCCCAATTGCTGGCGGCGACCACAGCGAGTTGGCTGTTGAGACCGCCGTTGCGCTTGCTCGTGCCAACGACGCCGCCGTCGACCTGTTTCACGTGATCGAAGACGACTCCGAACAAACCCGAAATCGTGGCCAGAGGGTCCTGAACACGGCACTTGCAACGATCGACGAGTCCGACACCGACCGCGTCGACACCTGGCTGTACGAGGCTCCGGACGCACCCGAGGCGATCACCGAGCAGTCGAACTACTACGATCTCACCGTCATGGGTGCGCCGACAGTCGGCCCGCTCGAACGGTTCGTCTTCGGGTCGACCTCGAAACACGTCCAGCGGGAGGCCGACTCACCGGTGATTGTCGCTCACGCACAACACAGCGACTAACTGTTTCGGCTGGGTTGCTGGAAACCGGAACTCTACACGCCGCTCTATAAACTGAGAACGTCAATTGTAGTGTTAGTCGTTGACTACCTCGTCAGCGAGTTCGGCTGCGATCCCGGTATAGTTCGTCGGCGTCAGTGCGAGCAGTTCCTCGCGGACCGACTCGTCGACGTCCAAGGATTCGAACAGATCGTAGAAATCCTCGATGGTAATCTGTTTGCCACGTGTGAGGTCTTTGACGCGCTCGTAGGCGTCGGTGTCGCCCTCTCGGCGGAGGATCGTTTGGACGGCCTCGCCGATAATCTCGGGGGTCGACTCCAGTTCATCGGTCATCACCTGCTCGTTGGGGACGATCTTGTCGACTCCGGCCTGTGTTTTTTGATAGCCGATCAAACAGTGACCGAATGCGGCCCCGATGTTGCGCTTGACCGTCGAATCCGAGAGATCCCGCTGGAGTCGCGAGGTCGTGATGTAGTCCGCAAGGAAGGTGAGATCCGAGTTCGCCTTCGAGAGGTTTCCTTCGCTGTTTTCGAAGTCAATGGGGTTGACTTTGTGAGGCATCGTCGACGAGCCCGTTTCACCCTCGACGGTCCGTTGGCCGAGATACCGATCCGAGATGTAGAGCCACATATCACGATCCATATCAATTAGGATGTTGTTAACGCCGCAAAGCGCGTCGAAGACGGTCGCCAGATCGTCACAGTGGTTGACCTGTGTGGCAAGGTTAGTGTGATCGAGCCCAAGACCGGTGACGAAAGAGTGGGAGAAGGCCTGCCAGTCGACGTCCGGGTAGGCCGCATGGTGTGCCGCGTAGGTCCCCGACGCGCCTGCGAGTTTGCCCGCGAGATCGTCGGTCGCAGCCTGCACGCGGGCGATGGCCTTGCCGAGACGGGCGGCGTAGACGGCCATCTCCTTGCCGAACGTCGTCGGCGTGGCGGGCTGGCCGTGGGTCCGGGCGAGCATCGATAGGTCGCGGTGTTCGTGTGCGAGGTCGACGAGTTCGTCGCGGAGCTCTTGGAGGGTTGGCACGATGACGGTCTCAACGGCGGGTTTGACCAGCAGTCTGTGGGCGAGGTTGTTGACGTCCTCGCTGGTCAACCCGAAATGAATCCAGGGGTAGAGTCGTTCGGCATCATCGACTGCCTCGGCGTCGTCGAGTTTGATGCGAAGGAAGTATTCGACTGCCTTTACGTCGTGGTTAGTCGCCGAATACCCATGCACACCGTCGACTTCGATCTCCTTGATCAGCCGGGCGTCTTCGGCGTCGAAGCTCTTGTAGGTCTCCTGGAGGGCGGTCGACTCTGACTCGGTGAGATCGATTGGAACCACATCGAGAGCTGCGAGTGCGAGCAGGTAATCTGCCTCTACGTGGACACGAGCACGCATGAGACCGGATTCGCTAGCGTACGGCGAGAGCGGGGCTGTCCGTCGGGCATACCGACCGTCGAGCGGCGAGACCGCCACCAGCGGATCGGATCGCGGGAGTTCAGTCATGGCTGAGTCTGGTGGTGGTACTCGCAAAAGAATGTCGATAGAAACCACCACTTCTGTGTATATGTTTCCGGTAGGCAGCCGCATTGAACGGGGTATCTATCCGTGACTGTGCACACCGACCGCGGTCGACCGCAACTGTTTTTCGGTCACCGTGGGTGGCTCACATATGGTTAAAATCGCTGGCTTAGCGAGCAATCGCGGCCGAAATCTGCTGCATATCGCCGACCGGATGCCAGGCGGTGCGGAGCTGTCTATCGTTCTCACAAACCAAGATGGTGCCCCTGTTCTCGAAGGGGCCTCCGAGCGCGGAATACCCACCGAGGTCGTCACCCGCCAGGAGGGAGAATCCCGAGCGTCTCACGAAACGCGCATCCTCGACACGCTGGAGGGGTACGATTTCGATATCGTCTGCCTGGATGGCTATATGCGGGTGCTGACCGAGACGTTCATCGACAACACCCCCACCACGCTCAACATCCATCCCTCCTTGCTTCCGGCGTTCCCCGGTATGGACGCCCACGAGCAGGTGCTCGACTCCGGAGCACGGATGACCGGCTGTACGGTCCACGTCGTCACCGAGGAGGTCGACGCCGGACCCATCGTCACCCAGGAGGCAGTCCCAGTGTACGAGGACGACGACACCGTCGACCTGAAAAAACGCGTCCTCTATGACGCCGAGTTCACGGCCTACCCGCGGGTCGTTCGGTGGTTCGCTGAGGACCGTGTGACGGTTGATAGGGACTCTGAAACGGTCGAAATCGAGGGCGACACTGGCGGGGATTTCCCCCAGCGTCGACTGGTTTCCGACGATCTCGCTGACACGTTACGGTACGGCGAGAATCCACATCAGGACGGCGCGGTGTACGCTGACGGCACCTGCGAGGAGGCTAACGTGGTGTCGGCCCCACAGCTCAACGAGGGGGCGAAGGCACTGTCGTACAACAACTACAACGACGCTGACGGTGCACTCAACCTGATCAAAGAGTTCGACGAGCCCGCCGCCGCGGTGATCAAACACACCAACCCCGCAGGCTGTGCGACCGCCGACTCGCTGTCGGATGCCTACGACAAGGCCCTCCGTACAGATCCAAAGAGTGCCTTCGGTGGCGTGGTCGCGCTCAACGGTGAGTGTGATGCCGAAACTGCCGAGCAGATCGTCGACTCATTTAAAGAGGTCGTCGTCGCACCCGGGTACACCGACGCCGCACTCGATGTGCTGACCGAAAAGAAGAACCTTCGAGTGCTTGATGTGGGCGATCTCGGCGAGGTTAGCGAGCGCCTCACGGAGAAACCGATCGTGGGTGGCCGACTCGTCCAGGAGCGAGATCTGGCTTCGCCGTCGATCGAGGAGTTCGAGGTCGTCACCGAGCGAGAGCCGACCGACGAGGAGCTACAGACGATGAGGTTCGCGTGGCAGACGCTCAAACACGTCAAATCGAACGGCATCGTGTTTGCCTCGGGAACCGAAACGGTCGGGCTCGGTGTGGGGCAAGTCTCGCGTGTCGACGCTGTCGAACTCGCTGGCAAGAAGGCCGAGCGCGACGCCGTCGGCAAGAGTGCCGAGGGTGCCGTGATGGGCTCGGATGCCTTCTTCCCGTTCCCGGATGGGATTGAGGCCGCCGCCGAAGCTAGTATCGAAGCGGTGATTCAGCCCGGCGGCTCGGTTAACGACGAGGACGTGATTGAGGCGGCAAACGAACACGGGATGGCGATGGTGTTCACCGGGATGCGGTGTTTCCGACACGATTGAGCGAAGCGAAAGCGTGTCGGAAAGCAGCGTGTGAGTGGAGCGAACACGCACGCCTTCCGGCATGACTGAACGGAGTGAACGGATGGCGGAAGTCAGTGAACGAGTGAAACGAAGTTCGCGCGATTTCAGACACCACTGAACGGAATCAGCGATTAGTAGCCGACGCCTACTTATAAGGGCCGATAGGATCGGACCCGGAGCCGAGCGTGATTAATCGTCGCCCGTTTTCGGCGTGCTCCCGGAGAGATACCGCTCGTGGACGGCCTCGAAGTCGTCGTCGTCTTCGGTGATGTCTTCCCACTCGGTCAGCCCGCGACCCTCGGGACTGCCGGGAATCGTGAGATCGAGCAGGAAGCCGATGATGCCGCCGACGGCGATACCCGTCGTGCCGACGACGAAGACGGTCTGGGCGACGAGTTCGGTCCCGAGGACGACCCCCGCCACAGGCACGTCGACGAGGAGCTCCTGAATGGCGGCTGCGCCCGAATCGCCAGCGAGGTTCTCGACGAACGTCGGAATCGACAGCCCGCTCAAGAGGGTGAGACCGATGATGAACACGTTCCGGTTCTCGTTGAGGTCGACGTACTGGAGCTGCGAAAGCCCAACGCCGATAATCTGGGCGAACATCACTAAAAAGAGCCCGCCGACGATCGGGTCGGGAATCGTCGTCACGAAGCCACCGACGTACCCCAGAAAGCCCGCCGCGAGCATCATGATCGCGCCAACCTGTACGACGTACCGGGAGGCGACGCCCGTAATGCCGATCGCGCCGATGTTCTCCGAGTAGGACGTCGAGCCGTTGCCGGTGCCCATGATCCCCGCGAAGACGTTACCGATCCCCTCCATGCCGAGTCCGTGGTTGATCCGCCCGGCGCTGGGGGCCTTCTCGCCGGAGATCCGGGCGACGGCGTAGTAGTCGCCGAAGCTCTCGATCATCGAGGCGATGACGCCAGCGACCATCCCGACGATGAACGCGGGCGTGAACTGCGGGGTTCCCCACTGGAAGGGAACGATTGGCTGGAGGAGTGTGGCTTCGGTGACGCCGCTGAGGTCGACGAAGGCGTTCGACCCCTCGGGAATGACTCCGGCGACTGAGAGGACGGTCGCGATGAGCCACGCGCCAACCAAGCCCAGCAGGACGGGGTACAGCTTGAACACCCGGTTGCGATCGGTGAGATACTGCGAGAAGCCGACGATCAACACCAGTGTCAGCCCGAACAGCCAGAGGCTCTGTGTCTCGGGGTTCGTGATCTGTGGGGCGTCGAACAGCGCCAATCCGATCAGCGCGATGATCGGCGCGATGACGACGGGACTCAGGAAGCGTTTGAGATACCCGAAGAGGCCGAAATAACCGATCAGAACCTGAACCACGCCAGCGACGATCATCGCGCCCTGGAGTTCGACGATCATCGTCTCCCAGCCACCGCCGTTCGAACTGACAACGCCAATGATAGCCAGGGCGGGCGCGAGAATAGCGAAACTCGCACCCTGGACGAGCGGATAGCGGTTGCCGACGGTCGTCTGGGCGAGCGTGGCGATTCCCGAAACGACGAAGAAGGTGCCAACGAGCTGCGCGGTCGCGTCGGCGGGCATCCCCATCGCACCTGCCATCACCAACGGCACGGCGATGTTCGAGCCGATCATCGTCAGATAGTGCTGAAGCCCCAGTGCCATCGACTGGCCCGCAGGTGGTTTCTCTTCGATTCCATACTCGACCATCCCCGCATCGGTCGACTGCTGTTCGGTTTGTGTGCTCACAATGGATTCCTCGCGTGGTGGCCGAGGGGTGAGTCGACGGACTCTCACCTACCACAGCCACCGTTTCTGTTCTGGAATTATGCTACGTCTAATAATATCTTTGCTATTACCCACAGTCGCTGCGTAAAACAAGTCGAATGACTAACAGCTGGCGCTGGTTTGCGTGACAACGAGACACGAACTCGTGATTTGTATCAGTATCTGTCAGCACACGGCGAATCGTGACTAACCCAGAAATGATGTCGCGAAAGGGTCGACCCGTGACCCCACTCCGGCCGTTCTACACACCGGGGATGCCGAACGCACCGATTCCGAGTCCAAGGATCGAGTTCACGACGAACAGGATGAGCAGTGCGGAGACCCACGCGCCCAGTCCGATGAGCGCGGCCTTTGTCCAGCCGCCGGGGTATCGCCACTTGATGACGCCGACCCAGACGACCAGCGCGATGACGGGGCCAATGAGGGGGATCCACGAGGTAAGCGCCCAGCCGACCGCACCCAGGAACGCCGTTACCACGGCGTGGCTGTAGTCGTCGACGTCAATGAGCACACGCGCACTGATGTAGATGGCAAGGCCACCGATTAGGAGGGCAATAACAAAGGCAACAATCGAACCGACAAACGGGATTGGCATGTATACCAACTGGTCGCTAGCCGGGTATAGTTGGTGTCTGAAGGATTTGTAAAGACCATGCAACAAACCCCCGTTTCGATTGGTTGAAACCGGAATGAATCGATAAATCGAACACAAACCGGCCGTCGACACCAGGAAGTCTACAGGAAGTCTTCGATGGCGTCGGCGACCTCTTCGGGGGTGTCGCCGACCGGCACGCCCGCGTTGTTGAGTGCGTTGATCTTCGATTCTGCGGTTCCTGTGCCCGAACCAGAGACAATGGCTCCGGCGTGGCCCATGCGTTTTCCTGGTGGGGCGGTTCGACCGGCAATGAAGCCAGCGACGGGCGTATCCATGTTTTCGGCGATGAATTTGGCCGCCTGTTCTTCGTCCTCGCCACCGATCTCGCCGCACATCACGACCGCCTCGGTGTCGGGATCGGCCTCGAAAGCTTCGAGGGCATCAATAAACGAGGTTCCGATAATCGGATCGCCACCGATGCCAATCGCGGTGGTCTGGCCGATCCCACGTTCGGTGAGATTGGAGACCACTTGGTAGGTGAGCGTCCCCGAGCGCGAAACGAGACCCACATTTCCGGATTCGAAGATGTTGCCCGGCAGAATGCCGAGTTTGGCCTCGCCGGGGGTGATGATGCCCGGACAGTTCGGGCCGAGTAGTTTGGTGTCGACCTCACTTAGTCGCTTGTTGACTTTGGCCATGTCCTGGGTTGGGACGCCCTCGGTGATCGCGACGACGAGGTCGAGATCCGTGTCGAGGGCCTCGAAGATCGCATCGCCCGCGAACGCTGGCGGGACGAAGACGACCGAGGCGTTTGCGTCCTCGGCTTCGACAGCCTCGTCGACGGTGTCGTAGACGGGGACACCTTCGACTTCCTGGCCACCCTTGCCGGGGACCGCGCCAGCGACGACGTTGGTTCCGTACTCCAGCATCTGTTGGGTGTGAAACTTGCCTTCGCCGCCGGTAATTCCCTGCACTACCACTCTGGTGTCGTCGTCAACGAAAATACTCATTGTGCCACCTCTTCGGCGTTTTTGACCGCACGCTGGACTGCCGATTCAAGCGTTGCTTCGACCTGGACGAGGTCGGTGTTTAAGATCTCCATTCCTTCTTTGGCGTTGGTCCCTGCAAGTCGGACAACGACCGGTTTCGGAATCTCGTCGAACTGTTCGAGTGCCTCGTTGATCCCTTTCGCTACTTCGTCGCCGCGGGTGATCCCGCCGAAGATGTTGAAGACGACGCTGTCGACGTTCTCATCGGAGAAGACGACATCTAGAGCGTTGGCCACGCGCTGGGCCTTCGCGCCGCCACCGATATCCAGGAAGTTTGCGGGTTTGCCGCCGTAGTAGTCCACGAGGTCGAGCGTGGTCATCACGAGCCCGGCACCGTTGCCGATGATTCCGGTGTTGCCCGAGAGGCGAACGTAGTCGAAGCCGTATTCGCCTGCTTTGCGCTCAAGGTCGTTCTGATAGGCGTCTTTTTCCATTTCGGCGAGGTCCGGGTGCCGAAAGAGGGCGTCTTCGTCGATGTTCATGACGGCGTCGGCGGCGATCACGTCGTCGTCGCTGGTGATCATGACGGGGTTGACCTCGATGTCGCTGGCGTCGTTATCCTCGTAGAGATCGTACAGCTTCGAGAGAATCGACGTGACATCGCGGGCGTACTCCGCGGGAACGCCTGCGTCGTAGACGACCTTGCGGGCCTGGTACGGGTGGAGTCCAAAGGCGGGGTCGATGTGTTCCTGGGCGATGGCCTCGGGGTCTTCTTCGGCGACCTGCTCGATGTCGACGCCGCCCTTGGTCGAGACCATGGCGACGGCTTCGCCCTCGCCGCGGTCCATCGTCACGCCGACGTAGTACTCGTCGACGAAGTCGACGCCCTGTTCGACAAGCACTTCGTTGACGTGGTAGCCTTTGAGGTCCATGCCGAGAATGGCCTCGGCGGCCTCGCGGGCCTCGTCTTCATTGGTTGCGATCTTGATCCCACCGGCCTTCCCCCGGCCGCCGACGTGGACCTGTGCTTTGATCGCGGCTGGATAGCCGATCTCGCGTACGGCATCGAGCACACCGCCGATGCTGTCAGCAAGTTGAGATTCAGGTACCGGAATCCCTGCGTCCGCAAAGATCTCCTTTGCCTGATACTCGTGGAGTTTCATACGTCCACAAGGCGGCGTGACAGACGCTTAAATCCCGTCGGTTTGCGTCAGTCGACCCGTCCCGTTTTGCCATTCTCAATCGGTCGACTGTTCACTCCGGGCGACACTCGGTCGTGGCTGAATTGTGCCTTTGAGGCGTCGGCCCGAAGAGGGCCTATGGCATCGCAGATACTGGTCCCGCTCGATGGTTCGCCGCTCGGAAGCAAGGCACTCACTGTCGCCCTCGAAGAACACTCCGACGCCGAGATCCACGTCCTCCACGTCGTCGACCCGAGCGAACCGGGCTACAGCTACGCGTCGCTGGGCGTCGACGCCTACGACAGTCCACACCACGGCAGCGAGGAGTGGTACGACCGCGCCGACGAGTACGCCGCCGAACTGTTCGAAGACGCTCGCGAGCAGGCCAGCGACCACGGCGTCGACCTCACGACCGAAACCCGAGTGGGACGTCCCGACCGCGAGATCGTCCGCTATATCGAGGACAACGACATCGGCCACGTGATCCTTGGGAGCCACGGCCGCGACCGGGAGTCCCAGACGCTGGTCGGCGGCGTCGCCGAGGCGGTCGTCTTCCGGTCACCAGTGCGCGTGACGCTTGTGAAATAGCGGAGCGAGGAGTCAGTCGGTCGTCGACCGTTCGCGGAGGATGCTGACGCCCCCAACGACTAACCCTGCGACTGCGAGGAGCGTGCCGCCGGTGACGAGGGGGTTCACGTAGTGGGTGTTACAGCCGTCGGAGTAGTGGATCGACAGGCCGTCGACGCCGCTGAGTCTGTAGCTCGGGTCGTGGTCCTCGCAGAACACTTCGGTCGAGCCCCAGTGGAAGCCGAAGGCGACCGCCGACAACAGTGCCACCGCAAGTCCGACACCCACCAGCAGGACGCCAACACGTTCGAGTTCCATACCTGATGCTCTGTCGGTGATACTAACTGCGCTGTGGGTTCAGTCTTCAAGATCAGCGTACCACCGGACGAGACCGCACTCGGGGCAGATGTAGCCGAAAACGTCGACCGTCTCTTTGGCACCGAGCGAGCCGAGAATTCCCTTCCGAGGCTCGTCGGTTCGGAGGGTGACCTTCTCGCGATTGAGCACGGTCATGGGTGTCGATCGTTCGAGCGAGACGCCGCAGTCGGGACACCGGTGAGCCATAGTGGATGTTGGCGTCTGTGGGCCTAATTCTGTGGGCTGGCATCGACCAACCCGAAAAGAAAGGACTATGTAAATCCGAACGCCGAAATATAAACGCAGTCCCGTGGTGTAGTGGCCAATCATATGGGCCTTTGGAGCCTATGACGGCGGTTCGAATCCGCCCGGGACTATCTTTTGCGAGCGAAAGCGAGCAGTAGTATCACGACGCGGATTCGAAGCAGGGAGTCGAGCGGTGCGAGGTCGCTTGCGACCTCGAAAGCGAACGGCGAAGCCGTGAGCGAAGTGGAACGACCGCGGTTCGAATCCGTCCGCGTTACGAGTTCTGACGATCCCTCGTATCTATGTATAAACCTATTCCCGTCGACCGCCTAACTCCTATCGAACATTTAAATAACACCCAGTCGACGACTCAGTCGACTCGACGATACGCCTCAGCCGCCAGATCGATCGCCGTCTCTAGCTCTGGGCCGAGCGGCGAGCCAACAACGATACTATCGGCGTGATCGAGCACAGCTGCCATTCGATCGGCGACCTCGTCGACCGTGCCAGCCATACAGAACGCCTCGATCATCGCGGGCGTTACGAGCTCGAACGCCTCGGAGAACTCGCCCGCGCTGATGTGGTCGCCGATGTCTGTGGCGGTTTGCTTGTCAACCCCGTGGCGATCCAACACCGGTGGCGCAGCTCCGGCCGTAATAAATGCAACCGGTGGCCGGGCGGCCTCGCGGGCGGCTTCGCGCTCAGCATTGACGCTTACACTCGCATACGCGGCCAGATCAAACGTTCCACGAGCGTCGGGCCGGTCGGCCAGTCCCTTCTCGACCTGCTGGCGGGCCCACGCGAGGTCGGCCTCGTGCGACCCATTGAACAGCAGGCCACCGGCGTGTTTGGCGGCCATCCGGCACATGTGCGGCCCTTCGCCGCCGACGTAGACCGGGATGTCCGCGCCGCTCGGCGGTTCGTAGTTGAGTCCGGCGGCAGTCGCTTCGAACGTGCCGTCGTGGTCGACGCGCTCGCCAGCCCAGAGCTTCTGGGCTGTTTTAAATGCCTCAAGCACGGGCCGAAGGCCGCGGTCGTCGGCATAGCCGAGGTTGGCCAACGTAGAGGGGTCGCCCGGCCCGATTCCGAAGACGGCTCGCCCGCTGGTGGCTTCATCGAGCGTGGCGACCTTCGAAGCTAGCGTGACGGGATGAATCTCGAACGGGTTGGCGACGCCCGGGCCCACGCGGAGGTCGTCGGTCGACGCGCCTATGTGATGGAGCGCGGCGAAGGCGTCGCGGTTGTTGTAGTGACACGACGAAAACAGCGTATCGAAGCCCGCGTTTTCGGCCCGAACCCCGAGGTCGACGAGTCGCTCGATCGGGTGTTCCGGCGTGAGTTCAATCCCGAACATCAGGCTTTCCTCCCTTGTGGGCTGTGTGACCAGCCACGCAACGCCTGGCGGACGTAGTCGCCGTCGACTTCGCGGAAGTGGTTCTGGCTGCCCGGCAGGTCGCCGAACTCGAAGCCACGGACGACCACGACGGGTGTTCCCCCTGCGCCCTCGCCAGCGACGAGATTTGCGGCCGCCGCGAGTTCGTCGATCACGTTCTGGACGGTGACGCCCATCTCGCGGCCGTCACGGTCGATCTGACCGCGCCAGTCGCGACTGGCAGGCATCCCATCCCAGCCGATGGCGACCCCGCGTTGGCCATAGCGGAACGGTCGACCACACGTGTCGGTGACGATCACTTGGTCGGCCGGAAGCTCCGACTGAATTCGGGCCGCGCTCTCGCTGGGACGTTTGGGAAGCAACAGCAGGTCGCCGCCCGGTACGTTCGAGCGGTCGATCCCGGCGTTGACGCCGACGTGGCCGAACCGCGTCTCGGTCAGTAAAAACGGTGACTCCATGAGGAGGTCGACGCTCTCTTCGAGCACCGCTTGGGCGAATCGCGGATCCTTTTCGCGGTCGTCGAGTTCGGAGAGACGGGACGCGATCTCGCGGGCCCGTGGGCCCGCCGGGTAGTCCTCGAGATTCGCTATGCGTCCTTCGGCTTTCGAGACGACCGTACTGGCGACACACACCACGTCGTCGGCCTGGAGGTCGACCCGCGTTCGGATCTCGGCGGCGAGATCGTCCCCAGGCTCGATCTCGGGGATGTCGTCGACGGTGAATAGTTCCATGGCGTGAAAATGGCCTGTCGGCCAAAAAGGCCGCCGATAGGGGCCGGTCGAACCGGTGTCGACGCGGCCGGAACAAAAATATCAAAGTTGAGAACAATAGAAACCATCGTATCACCGGGGCCCAAACGTAGGGTGATGACAGATATCGTCACTGCGTTCGTCCGAAACCGTGGTGAGCTGTTGGTGACCCGCATGGCCGACAGCGAGACGGATCGCGGCCGCTGGGATGGGCTGTCGACGGCCATCGACGTCGACTCCGAGAGCCGGGCGGCCGCAGCCCGGCGGTTCGTCCGCGAGACGACCGGACTTTCGTCGTTGACACTGGCCTACGCGGGCGAGTCGTTCACTGTCGAGAACGTCGACACCGAGCGGACGATCCACCCCGTCCTGTTCGATTCGCCGAGCCGCGAGCTCGGCGCTATCGACGGCGTCGAGGCCGTCGACTGGGTGCCTGCAACCGCCATCCGTGAGCGCGAGACCGTCCCGGGACTCTGGGAGGCGTACCAACAGGTCGCCCCGTCGCCGACGACGATCGCTGCCGACACGGTCCACGGCTCGGCCGCGCTCTCGATTCGCGCGCTCGAAGTGCTTCGGGACCGCGCGGCGGTGGTCGACGATTGGGACGAGTTGGTCGAAACCGCGCTCGCACTGCAGGACGCCCGCCCGAGCATGGCGGTTCTTGAAAACCGGATCAATCGCGTGATGACAGCGGCCGACCAGTCTCCGACGGCGGTTCACGACCGTGCGATCCAGGAGATCGACGCCGCGCTTGACGCCGATGCGACAGCCGCCGCAACTGCCGCCGACCGCGTTGAGGGGCCGATTGCGACGCTCTCGTGGTCCGGGACAGTCAAGGACGCGCTCACCACGCTCGGCCACCCAGTTACGGTCGCCGAATCCCGGCCCGACCGAGAGGGGATCGACCTCGCCGAATCGCTGGCCAGCGCTGGCGTCGACGTGACGCTGACGACTGATGCGGCACTACCGGCAATGCTCACCGGTCGTGAGTTCGGTGCGGTTCTCGTTGGTGCGGATACGATTTTGCCGACCGGCGACATCATTAATAAAGCTGGCACACGGGCGCTCGCGCTGGCAGCCGATCACGCCGACGTGCCGGTGTACGTTGTTGCCGCACGCGATAAGGTCGCCACTGACGACACGTTCCACGACGAGCAAGGGCCGCCGGAGGCGGTGTACGACGGCGTCGATTCGATTTCGGTCCGCAACCCGATTTTCGATTTAACTCCTGGTGAGCATGTCGAGGGTGTACTGACCGAGGACGGTCTGCTCGACCAGCGCGGAATCACTGTGGTCGCCGCCCAACACCGCTCGAACGCCGAGTGGGTCGACGAAGTATAAAAAGGCACAGTCAGGCGGCTGGTATCCATCTTCCTACGCGTTGTCGACGTACGGTATCAATTGGATCGTCGACTCGACCGGTCCGCCCGGCCGCAGCGTCGGCGTCGCCCGCAGATCGTCGAGTGCGCCGTCCTCGACGTCGACATCGAACCGCTGGACGATCCGCGCCAGCGCCAGCCGTGCACCCGTGATCGAGAACTGTCGACCGATACAGGCGTGTGGCCCGCTGCTAAAGGGGAAGTACGCCTCGACCGACTGCGGTGACTGATTGAGCCACCGATCGGGATCGAACTGGTTGGGCGACTCGAAGTAGCGCGGGTCGCGATGGATCGACCACTGGGGCATGATGATTGCAGCCCCCTTTGGAATCCGATACTCGCCGAGTCGGACTTCGGCGGTCGACTGCCGGAAGACGGCCCACGCTGCCGGATACAACCGGAGCGCCTCCTGAAAAACGCGCCCGGTGTACTCGAGATCGGCGACGTGATCGTGCGTGGGCGTCTCGTCGCTGAGGATCGCGTTGGCCTCCTGGCGTACCCGCTGGCGGATCTCGGGGTGCTGCGAAAGCAGACACTGCGTGTAGGTAAGCGACAGCGCGGTGGTTTCGTGGCCGGCGATCAGAAACGTGGCCACCTCGTCGCGGATCTGGTTCGGTGGGTACTCGACGTCCGGATCGTCCTCGGCCAGCAACAGCATCGTCAGCATGTCCTTCGGCCGCCCGTGGTCGTCGGGCTCTCGGTCGGCGAGGTCGGCGCGTCGACGCTCGATCAGCTCCTCGGCCAGTCCGAGAATCCCTTCGGCGGCTTTTTTGAACTCGGGATTCGTGCGGGTGGGGACCCACTCGGGCGTGACGGCATCGAGGCCGAACTCGAACTCGTCGCCAGCGACCTGCATCCAACTGTGGAACTGCTCGGCGCGTTCGCGGCCGATGTCCTCGCCCAAGAGGATCTCCGAGGCGACGCGGACGGTGAGCGCAGTCATCTCGCCGTGGAGGTTTCGCGTGATGGCGTCGGTTCCCGAGAGATCGGTAGTCCACTCGTCGACGAGTGAGTCGACGCGTCGACCGACCGTGTTGGCGTACGCTCGGACCTGCGGGCCGATGAACGCCGGTCCCATGATCGATCGCTGTTGGCTCCAGAGCGCGCCTTCGCTCTGGACCAACCCCTGGGTGGCGATGAGCGCGGCCGGACCACTGGCTGGTACACGGCTGAACTCAGCCGGTCGAGAGAGCGCATCGTGAACGAGCGTGGGGTTCGTGAGAACCACCAGCGGCGCACGGCCGGGAATCGGAACGGCGACGCCATCGTCGAAGCGTGCCTGCATCGTCTCGATGAATCGGAAGGTGTCGTCGCCGAACCGAACCGCGTTTAACAGGCCGGATTCCGGCGGGTTCGGCAGCTCTCGTCGCATACCACAATTACGGCCTCAGCGGTCTTGTACGTTATCCCGAGGCCACCCTTTAAGCAACGGGGTGGCCTGTGTGAAACCATGTACGATACGGTGCTGGTTCCAACTGACGGCAGCGACACGGTCGAACAGACACTCCCGCACGCCCTCCGTCTTGCCGCGGATACCGGCGCGACGCTGCAGGCGCTGTATGTCGTCGACACGCGTGCGATCCACGCCGCCGAAGCCGACGAGCGTGAGACGGTCGAAGCCGACCTCGTCGAAGCGGGCGAAACCGCCGTCCAAACCGTCGCCGACCGAGCCGCCGCCGACGGCATTGAGACCGAAACCGCCGTCCGCAAAGGCACTCCCGACAAGGAGATCGTCCGCTTTGCCAACGAGCACGGAACCGACGTGATCGTCATCGGAACCGACGGCAAGACCCCTCGCGAGAAGCTCCAGGCGCTCGGTAGCGTCTCCGAGCGCGTCGTCGACAGCGCGCCGATGCCGGTGTTCGTTATTAAAGGGGCTGTCGACGCTGCATAGCGCTCGAAGGCGATCGCCAGCTGGTGTTCAATGCCATCGGAAAACACATATATTATATGATGGTTGACGTGGGCGACACAATGGGTGCCCGCCGCACTGTCTGGCTCGTGTTCCTCTGGCAGCTTGCTGCGAGTGTCTGTTACTATACGATCTTTGCTGCGACGCCCTTTTTTCGGGATCAGTTCACCCTCACGGGCGCGCAGGTCGGGTTGGTCCTCACCGCGCTCTCGTTGGGGTATGCGACGTTTCTGCTTCCCCTTGGCGCGATGACGGACCGATTTGGCGAACGAAAAATGCTCACCATCGGCCTCATTGGGCTCTCGGTCGGGTCGGTTCTCGTCGCCGGCGCGTGGTCGTATCCGACCCTCCTGGTCGGTACGTTCCTTCTGGGATCACTGTACGGCACCGCGATGCCGGGGACGAACAAGGCGATCTTCGATAACATCCCAGCCGGTCGACAAAATCTCGCCGTTGGCATCAAGCAGGTCGGCGTCACTGCCGGAAGCGGCCTGAGCGCGCTGCTGGTTACTGGCATCGCTGGCGTCCTGTTCTGGCAGGCAGGCTTCTATGTGGCCGCCGCTGGCGGGCTCGTCGTCGCCGCGGCCTTCTGGCTCGTGTACCGTGGGGCGGCCGTCGACGGCGATACCGACTATCCCGACTTCCGGACGCTTTTCGACAACAAACCCTACCGGTCGCTGACGATCGCGGGGGTGTTTCTCGGTGCTGGGCTGTTTACCACCACGGGGTATACCATCATTTACATCAACGAGTCGGTGGGGGCGACCGTCGCCTTCGGCGGATTTGTGCTGGCGGCGATTCAGGTTTCGGGGAGTGCCGGACGCCTCATCACTGGCTGGCTGAGTGATGTGTTGCCGGGTAATCCACAGCAACGAATCGGGAAGATCCTTCTCGTCCAGTCGGCCGCCAGTGTGGTGTTGTTCGTCGCCGTCGCGCTTGTCGACTCTCGGCTCGTCGCGGCAGTGGTGTTTATCCTACTGGGCTTTTTCGCGCTCGGTTTTACCGGTATCTACTACTCCTGTATGGCGACGCTGGTCCCGGCCGAAGAAATGGGGAGTGCGACCGGCGGCGGCCAGCTTGCGCTCGTCGCCGGGGCACTGTTTGCGCCACCGACGTTCGGGCTGTTGGCTGATACGGTCAGCTACCGGGCCAGTTGGGGACTGCTCGCCGTGCTGTCGTTGCTGGCAACGGGGTTTGTCGTTCGCGTTATCCGGACCGATCCACCGGTCGACAACGAGGTGGCGGCCGCGGCTGTGACTCTCGAAGACTGATATCTTCCCCGACCAGCCACGAGTCTTCAACCAGCGGCGAGTCTTCGATCAACAGCGAATTTTCGACCAGCGGCACGTTTCCGACTTGCGGTGGTCAACCAACCCCACCGGGGCCAGGATCCTGATGAGCGGTTACCCGACAAACCGGTCTTATTTATAAATGTCTGCGTTCCACGAGGAGCCGGAGAAGTGACGGTGTTTTTCGATGGGCTGTCGTCGACCGGATCAGGTTCTCACGAACTGCTTGCCTACCAACACCGCACCGAGGCACGCCGCGATCGTCGAAAACCCGGCGAGTACGACGAACATCACCGAGACGGAGGCGTAGGTGAGCACGGTGCCGGTGACTGCCGCTCCGAGTGCGCCGATACCGAAGATGGCGAGATAGGTGTAGCCGAACGAGAGTCCTCGCGATCCGGGCAGCGAGTACTTTGCAATCGTCGCCTGTGAGAGCGGCTGAATCGCAAACAGACAGACGCCGAGAACGAAACTGCCGACCAGCAGTCCAGCGAGCCCCGTCTGGGCGGCCGGAACGAACGCTAGCGCGATGATTGTCAGCACGCCGAGCATCATCGCGAGCCCACGGTCGGGTTCGATGCGCTCGGTGAGCCGACCGCCGAGATACTGCCCGCCGATGCCGACGGTCAGGAGTCCGGCGTAGAGGTACTGCGAAAGGTCGAACTCCTCGGCAACCGGGCTCTCGGGGTCGATAATCCCGAGACTGACATCCCCGACGGCAGCGGTCAGAAACTCACCGAGCAGGTCGGGAAGGAACGTGAGAACGCCCCGGTAGTAGAGTCCGTTGAACGAGACCATGACGAACACCAACAGGAAGCCGATCGTAAACAGCCGTCGCGTCTCGCTGGCGAACGCATTGAGCGACGAGGGACCCGAGCGCTGACTCGCCTCGTCGTCGATTGACACCGCAGCGGTCGGATCGAACGAGATGGTCAGCCCGACCACCATCGCGACAAGCGAGGGAACCGCCAGCAGCGCGGTCACGAGCCGCCACTCGAAAGTGAGCAACAGCAGAGCAGTCAGCAGTGGACCGCCCGCGATGCCCGTGTTTCCAGCCATCCCGTGGTAGGCGAACGCTTTCCCGCGATCTTCGACCCCGTTACTTATAAGCGTCAGTCCGGCTGGATGGTAGACGCTCGCGGCGATCCCCCACATCGCCAGTGCGAGCGTAATGCCGACGACACCGGGTGCGAGGCTCAGCACCAGAAACGACAGCCCCATTCCGGTGAGACAGACACTGATCAGCGTTTTCGAACCGAACCGGTCGACCAACAGTCCGCCCGGAAGCGCGCCGACGCCGAACAGCCCGTAGCCAACGGCCGCCGCCGCTCCCAACACGGCGGCCGTCGTCGAGAATTCGAGCAGCCAGACCGTCATCAGAATCGGAATTGACAGTTCGTATATGTGTACCATCGCATGGCTGACCATGACGAACGAGACGATCGATCGGTCGTTGGAATCCACGAATACTGATAACCGAAGCATCCGGTACTCATTATTATTGGGGTCGACTGTCCACAATGCGTGAACGTGGGTCGCAGATCGGTGTGAGCCTGATCGCGCTTGAACATCCGCTCGACTCGATCTCAGCGACAGGAGTCACACACGAACAATTAATTTATCGACAGTTTCAGCACACAGAAAGTATAGTATCTTTCGTGATGGTCACCGGGATGTGTACCACATTCTACTCGCGGTCGACGGCAGTCGCGACCGGGTCGACAAACAGCTCGCCTCGCTCAGAGAGCTCTTTGGCCAAGGTGAGTTGCAAGTGACTGTTCTCCACGTTTTCGAGGAGGTCAATACGGTCCCCGACGAGACGGGCAAAGCAGTCAACGAGTCGATCGGGGAGCTGCAGGGCGTTCCCGACACGGTCGAACAGGCCGCCGAAGCGATCGAAGCCGAGGGTATCCCGGTGGATGTCGTAACGACACAGGGACCACTGACCGTATCATCGCAGTCGTCGACGACGGCGACCTCGTCACCGCAGGCGGTGTCACGTCCGGGTTGGATCTCGCGTTCCATCTCATCAGCCGGGAGTTCGGCGCGGACCTCGCCGGCGTCGTTCAGACCCAGATGGAGTACGAACCGCCACGGCCCGTCGTGACGACTGGCCACGACGAGCGACACGCTTAACCGCCAAACGCTGCGAGAAAGAATAATGACTATCGCTCCTCGGGAGGCGTCGGCGTGAGCTCCGAGAGCGTCGCCGAATCTGACCCGTTCGAACAAGCCTGTGCTGCGCTAGTCGAGAAAATCGTCGACGGCGAGGTCGAACGCGAGGACCTCGAATCGGCAAAACTCAGCGTCTGCTCGGAGTACTCCGCGCCAAAGGTCCCAAAAAACACCGAACTGCTGGAAGCCGCTCCCAGCGAACACCGCGACACGGTCAAGGCGGTCGTCAAGCGCAAGCCCGTTCGCACTGCCTCAGGCGTCTCGCCGGTCGCCATTATGACCTCGCCGCATATGTGTCCCCACGGCAAGTGTCTCTACTGTCCCGGTGGCCCCGCCAGCGAATTCTCCTCGTCGCAGAGCTACACCGGCCACGAGCCCGCCGCCGCCCGCGGCGTCCAGAACGATTACGACCCCTACGGCCAGGTCACCCTCCGACTCCACCAGCTGCGGACGATTGGGCATCCTGTCGACAAGGTCGAACTCATCCTGATGGGCGGCACCATGACCGCCCGAAGCCACGACTATCAGGAGTGGTTCGTCAAGCGCGCGCTCGAAGCGATGAACGACTACGATCTCGATAGCGACCCCGCCGCGGCCGAGGGCGTGAGCTTCGCCGAGGACCCCGAGAGTTACGAGTTCAACTATCTCGAAGACGTGATCGCCGAAAACGAGACCAACGAGATCCGCAACATCGGCACCACGTTCGAGACCAAACCCGACTGGTGTGACCCCGAGCAGATCGACCGGATGCTCGATTTGGGTGGCACAAAGGTCGAAGTCGGCGTTCAGACCACCTACGAGCGAATCAACCGCGAGATGCACCGCGGCCACGGTTCGCAGGCCTCCATCGACGCCAACCGTCGACTCCGTGATTCCGGGTTCAAGGTGGGCTTCCACATGATGCCCGGCCAGCCCGGCATGACCAGGGAAATGTGCCTGGAGGACTTCCGGCAACTCTTCTCGAATTCGGATTACAAACCCGACTACCTGAAAATCTACCCCACGCTCGTCGTTCGGGACACCCTCACCTACGATATGTGGCGGCGTGACGAGTACGAGCCCCTCAACAACGAGGAGGCAGCCGAGATCGTCGCCGAAGTGATGGGGATGATCCCGAAGTACACGCGACTCCAGCGCGTCCAGCGCGATATTCCCGCAGACTTCATCGACGCCGGGGTCTGGAAGTCGAACCTCCGACAGTTGGCCTCGCAGCGCGCCGAAGAGATGGGCATCGAATGCCGGGACATCCGGGCCCGTGAGGTCGGGATGAACGAGGCCGATCCAGATGTCGAAAATATCGAACTCGACATCATGACCTACGAGGTCTGCGGTGGGACCGAACACTTCATAAGCTTCGAAGATCCCGTCCAAGACCTTCTGATTGGCTTTTGTCGGCTCCGATTCCCGAACAACCCCGTCCGGCGGGAACTCCAGAACGCCGCCATCGTCCGCGAACTCCACGTCTACGGCAGCGAGGCCGGCATCGGCAAGGAGGCGGGCGACCGCGACTGGCAGCATCGTGGCTACGGAAAGAAGCTGCTCGCCACGGCCGAAGAACTCGCCGTCGACGCTGGATTCGACAAACTCAGCGTAATCTCGGGCATCGGCGTCCGACAGTACTACCGTGAGAAACTCGGCTACACGCAGGATGGCCCCTACGTCAGCAAGTGGCTGTAGGTAGAGAGTAGCTGGTCGCTACCGGTCATTAGTCGTCTTTTAATACGGCCACGATACGGAGCCGACGGTAATCGGCGGTCCAGGATCTATCCGAAATGCCTCGTTGCGCCGCTAATTAATCGCACTCTCGGTGCTTTCTCCGTCCAGTTTCCGTGAAAGTTGTATGCAATTGGACGCCTTCTGTCGATATGAAGTCGAAGCGGTCAACAATACGACAATGTAA
>NZ_JAQFWV010000056.1:0-22125 GCF_056175805.1 Halohasta sp. A2
TTACACTGTCGTATTGTTGACCGCTTCGACTTCATATCGACAGAAGGCGTCCAATTGCATACAACTTTCACGGAAACTGGACGGAGAAAGCACCGAGAGTGCGATTAATTAGCGGCGCAACGAGGCATCGTGGCTCCAGTTGAAATGGTAGGCCACGAACGCGATCTCTTCGTACAGTTCGTTCGGATCGTACAGCCTCAGCGAGCCGAGTTTCCCGACGCATCAGCCTCCTCGTCGACCGCCTCTATGGGGGCTACCTCAGCGGATTCGAAACCGCCATCACCAGAGATGCCACCGCTTGCGACACCAGCGTTGGCGGCGGTCGTTCCGGCTTCGGACATCGACTCACCAGGAGCGTTGATCTGCTCGTAAAGCCCCTGGAGATACTCCAGATCGGTAACGAACAGCGACTCGATCACGCTGGGGTCGACTGTCTCGAGGTCGCCGAGTTCGGTCACCACACGCGAGAGCAAGACGACCGTTAGATACGATGAGTTCGACTGAACGCGTGGGTCTTTCAGTGGCTTGATCTCGTCGGCTGCGGTCGCCAAGCGCATGCGACCCTCCTTGTGAAGGGTTCCCTCATCGTCGACGTAGCCGCGCGTCAGGGTGAACTCGTGTTCGGTCTGCAGCGTAGCCTCGGTCATCGGTCACCTCCGCGACCGCAGCTAACGACTTCCACTCGGCTATACGCTCGACCGAAGCCAAACCGCACCAACGATCTACTCACAGACCGGCACGGCGTTCGAACTTCAACAGCCGACAGTCACTGAGGAGACGGAATGGCCTGAAGCCGAGGGCGATATCGAATACACGTCCGAGTCAACAGCGATCTCGAACCGGGCACAGAGTCAGGATTGAGCAGCTATGCAAACACATGAAACTCTCGGTCGAACTCGGGTCGACTCGGAGCCGAGCTTAGTAATCGTTATACGGCGGCTGTTCGTTGGCTGACTTATGCAACGACGCGCTGTGGCGGTGTATGTCGCGTTCTTTTTAATAATCGCGACGGCATCATACACGCTTCTCGCGACGGCCGAAGAGCCCGAGATAACACTCGAAGACGCCGACTTCGAGCTTTCGGCGGACGAGACGTTCACTGTCGGCGGTCAAGAGTACACGGTGACAGGTATCGAAAGCGAAGACGGGACGACTACCGGAACCCTCGAATGGACCGAAACGGACGTCGAAATGACCGAAACGTGGGCCGATGGCGATACAGTCGAAGTTGACGGCACTGAGTGGAACGTCGTCCTCGGCAGCGACGCTGAAAACGAGAGCACGCTGACGTTCGAAGAGCCGATCGACCGGCAGGCGATTCTCGAAGACGACCCGGACGCGGACAACGAAACCATCGAACGAGATGACGGAGAGTACGTCGTCGTCGACACGGGCGACGGCGAAGAGCTCGTACCGGTCGACGAATACTTCCCCGAACCCGAAACGCGCGCGGTCGCCACTGGCGAAACACTGACCTACGACAATCGAACCGTCACCCTCGATGAAGTGACCGCTGATGAAGCCACTATTTCGTGGACCGAAGACGAGACGAACACAGAGGATCTCGAACACGAAGGGACCATCGAACTCGCAGACGATACCGAGTATCTCGTGTTCTTCCCTGACGACAGCACGGTGATGCTGACCGAGGACACCTCGAGCTATGATGCGCAAGTCGAAGACCAACAAACGTTCTCCGAACGGCTCACTGGGTTGAAATATGTCATCTTCACCGCTGTCGCGTTCGCCGTCTCAGTGACCGCTCTGGCGTTCATCCCTACGCGGTACTGAAGCGGTTCGAGACGTGACCGCGTCGACGGTTACGACTCTCGGTTGTGGTCAAGAGTCATCCGCCAGTTAGTACCGACTGGCTCGTGGGTGAGGCTGTACCCCTTTTTTGTTTGTTCGATCTCCGAAATCCCGAACAGCTGAATCGGAATCTCCTGTCTGGTCATCACCGGGAACTCGTAGTTCTCCGCCTCGTACTCGAAACGGTCGCCCGCTGCACGTCGATCCGCGACGAACGCTTCGTGTGCCCCGAGCCGTTCTGCGACGAAATTCTCAGTCACCGATGCAATATTGTCGAGGCGCTCGTCGAAGGTGGCCTTGAACCCTGAATCGAGTTCGTTACCGATCGAGTTGCGCCCGGCGATCATCGCGGCGAGCGTTGTCGTCCCCGTACCCCAAAACGGGTCGAAGACGGTATCGCCGTACAGCGAGTACATATTGATGAGTCGGTACGGGATTGGTATCGGGTAGGCAGCCGATCTATCGCGGTGGTGTTCGCCAGCAAGCGCCTGATTTCGGCCAGTGATCTCAGTCCACAGATCGCTAAACCACTGGTTTCGTTCTTCCCAAAAGTACGCTGCAGCATACCGGCGGTCGGCCTTCGGCTCGAAGCTTCGGGAGTCAGTACCGTTCCTGAAAATGAGAATGTGCTCGTGTTCGAGGGTGGCGTAGGCGTTCGGCGGCACCATCCCCGAGCCCATGAACTTGGCCGCGCTGTTGGTCGGTTTGCGCCAGAGAATCGACGGCAGTGGTTCGAATCCCAACGCGTCGAACGACGAGACGACCCGGCTGTGGTTTTGATACCGGCGAAACGAGCCGTCGAGACGCCGTGTCGCATCGCCGATGTTGATACACGCGATACCGCCGTCGACGAGAACCTCGCCGAGCGTTTCCCAGACGCTATCGAGTACGGTGTGCATGGCTTCGAACGCCGCACGGCCGCGTCCCGCAGCGAGATGGGTTTCGATCGATGGATCAAGCGAGACAAACAACTCGTCCCACATTTCGATCATGGGATACGGCGGAGACGTGACCACGAGGTCGACCGAGTTCGCATCGAGGCCATCGAGCGATCGGGAGTCACCGATATGGACGCGGTGGTCCGTTTCCATTGTGTACATACAGACAACTAATCAATAAAGTCCTTGGCACCAACCCTCACAATCAGCCAATTAGTGACTGGCTACCGAACCGGTAGGAACAGCCTACTGCGTCCTAGTCGAATCCACTGGTAGCCCCCTCGTCGAGCATCCGCTCGGCTTCGGCGACCGAATCCGCTATCTCGCCGCTGTAGCCGACATCACGCGACCGACGCTCGAACGCCGAGACGACGACTTGGCTCGTGTCCTCGTCGACGACACGGATCGTTCGGTTGAGTCCCATCTCCTTGAGTTTCTCCTGGGCGACTTGGATCGGCTTTGCATCTTCGGGGGATGGCGGCCGAAAGCCTCCCAGATCGTTGATGATGTCGAACTCCGACCCGAGTTTTTTTTCCTTCCGAGATCGTTTTGTCTGCGGCCTCCGCCATCTCCTCACCGTCGACGCGACCCGTAATATCGATGTAGAGCCTGTGTTGCGACCGGTCTGCCCGAATGTTGTACATGCTTTTGATAATCGGTCTCGACGAGGCTTTATATTTCTGTTACTATTATTATTTTTGATATTTATGAGCCAATGGTCGACTACAGATATTACAGTTTACAGAAATCACTGCCAGGAAATCTATGCTCCAACAGGGCATTGTATCCCCGAAACAACGATGTGGACGAACGGGCACGATGGGATTCGAACCCACGACCGTCGGATTAGAAGTCCGACGCTCTGTCCAAACTGAGCTACGTGCCCTCATCGATAGGTCGACCAATCGCGTACAAAGCCGTTTGGGTTCGGAGCCGACGACAAGAGACGAACAGCACACCTAAGTCCGTCACCCGACTAGCGCCGACAGCAATGAGAGTATTCGGAACTGTCGGACTTCCCGGAAGCGGGAAGGGCGAGCTGGCGGCGATCGCCCGCGATGAAGGGATTCCGGTCGTCACAATGGGCGATGTGATCCGCCAGGCCTGCCGTGACCGCGGCCGCGATCCATCGACTGACCACGGCGAGGTCGCCAAAGCCCTTCGCAAGGAAGGTGGCCCCGCAGCGATCGCCGAACGGTCGCTGCCGCTGGTTGAGGCGGCCATCTCGGAGGCCGACATCGATACCGTGCTCGTCGACGGCCTCCGGTCGATGGTCGAAGTCGAAGCGTTTCGGGCGGCCTTCGGCGACAACTTTCGAATCGTGAGCGTCGAAGCTCCGTTCGATCTCCGTGCCGAGCGGCTCGACGAGCGCGGGCGGGACGCCTCCGACAGCGATCTCGAACAGCTTCGAGCCCGTGACGAACGCGAGCTCGGCTTCGGTATGGGCGAGGTTATCGAGGCCGCCGATCACCGAATCGACAACACCGACTCGCTGGCTGCACTCCACGAGAAAGCGACAGCGTTGCTCACCGAGTCGACGGTCGAATCAGCCCCTGATACGGACCCTACCGTATGATCTACAGTATCGACGTCCGAATCGAGGTACCGGTACGACAAACCGAGGTAACCGACCGAGTGACCGACGCCGTCAGTAACGTGTTTCCGAACGCGGCGTTCAGCCACGAACCCGGCAAACTCGTCGCCGAAACACACACGCTCGACCCGTTTTCCGACGTGCTTCACGAACAAGAGATCCTCGATACAGCCCGTCGTGAGTTCTTCAAACACGCCGATGAGAACGGATTTTCGTTCGCACTCAAGAAACAGGCGGCGTTTCAAGGCGTAGTGAACTTCGCGGTGGGTAACCCCGACGAGCTCGGCGATATCGAGGTCGACGTCCAGGTTCGAGAGCCGGATGTCGAATCAATCATCGACACCGTCGCCCCACCCACTGAAAACGGCACCCCTATCGACCCGAACGCACGGTGAACCCGGACCAAGAGTCAAGCGCGCGTAGACGGAATAACCACCCATTGTCGACCGAGAACCTCAGAACTGTAGACATGGATCGAAATCGGATAAAATAATATCAAAATTCAATAATATTTGTTTAACTAGCTTAGAATCATTTGTAAAAAGTCTAAGCGTTTTTAAGGCCTTTGTAAACTATTATAAAATTGCTCGTTTTCTCGATAAAGAGTGTAAATCTACGACAATGCTCGTCGTATTATATCGGTATCAGGGTTGTTGTTGCAATCAGACGGTGACCACCTGATGAAGAACTTCACACCAAACCCCACACAGAACGCGAACGTCGGGACCGACTCGGCAGTCACTATCGCCAAGCACGGAACACAGCTGGTCGGAGCCACCATCAGAGGGGTGAGCTTCTGGGCAGCCATCCTGCTCCCGTTAGTGTACGTGCCACTACTGTCCGGTGGAGTTGGATCAGAGACTGGCCACATCGTCATCGGACTGCTCGCACTGAACCTGATCGCACTGTTCGTCGGACACAGCCATACCCACACTGACCAATGAGTGTTACACCACAATCCGTTGGCCGAGAGACGTTGACCGAGTCGAAACCGAAGGACAAGCGGCTTGCCGACTACCTTCGCGCACGCGTCGACGACGGCGAGATGTACTTCAAAAGCAAGTTCATCGCCGACGACGTTGGCCTCTCATCGAAAGAAATCGGCGCGCTGATCGTCAAGCTCCAAGAGTCGGTCGACGATCTATCGATCGAGCGCTGGTCGTACACGGGTGCGACCACGTGGCGTGTCGAGCAGACCAACTGAGACGAACTCACCGTCTACCCACCACCACTCCTTCGAACCCAGACTCAGAGTGCCAACAGCGTGACGACCGTGATCGAGATGAAGACGACCTTGAGAACCGTATTGACGACGATCACTTTCGTCCCGAACTCCGCACCCCAGATGCCGTACTGAAACGGAATCGACCGTTTGAACGTCGACACTGCAAACGAGATGATGCCACCGAGCAGGAGCGTTGCCACCGCCTGCCGAGGGGGGAACACCTCACCGAGCAGCGGGGCGATCGTCGCGGCACCCGCGGTCGTATCGAACGTGTAGACGGCGATGACCGGGATCGCCGCTGATGGAAGGCCGAAGATTGTCGCCAAGGGATCGGCCGAGCCGGTGATCGCGTCCAGATCGTATTGGGTGATCAGTAGTGTCACAATCGTGTAAACGACAGCGAGCCGCGGGACAAGTCGACGAAGCGTCGGACGAGTACGCTCCCACGCCGCGACGAGCCGTTGGCTAAGCGTTCGGTCTTCGGCGTCGAGTTCGTCGGGGTTAAGCTGGGCCGAGATATCGACGTTCTCCTCCGAGAGCAACATCGCTCCCGCGAGGATACCGACAATCGTGATTGCGAGCGCGATCAACGCGCGCGAACTGACGTACAGCACGCCGACATAGAGCCCCAAAATCGGGATCAAGACCGGGATGTAGTAGGTAAAGACGTGCTGGGCGAAGCCGAAAAAAGTGTTCATCACGACCGCGATCAGCGTCGCCCGATCGTCCAGAAACCCTGACTCGCGGAGGTCCGCCAGCATTGCGTAGCCCGCTGTCGTCGACACAGTCGTCGTCAAAATCGCCGTGCCGACCTCGTCGGGGAGGTTCGCTGGTCCGGTCAGAAACCGTGAGAGCCCGGCGATCTTCTGGACGAGTCCGAACGCGACAGCCACGTTTGCGATGTAGACTGCAACCGAAATCAGAACCGCGATCCGTGCAACCCGCGGCACCACGTCGACGAGCGCCTCGCCGACCGACTGAAGAAGATACACGGTCTGCATGTCTCGCAGTCGGCACGCGGATATGAAAGAGCCGTCGGTCCGCCGACAGACCCTTTACTCACGGATTGGCAGTCGACACATGCCCGAACTGACCGTCGAAACCGATACAAAAACCAGCGTCGTCGACATCACCGATCGTGTGGCCAACGTGATCCCAGCCGAGGCCGACGGCGTCTGTACCGTCTTTGTCACACACACACACGAGCGCTGGCGTCGTCGTCAACGAGAACGAACGCCGACTGCTCGGGGATCTGGCCGACGCCCTTGAACAGTTGGTGCCAGACACTGGGTGGGCCCACGACTCGCTCGACAACAACGCCGACAGCCACGTGCGGGCGATGCTCGTCGGCGAGTCGGTGACAGTGCCGGTCGAAGACGGCAGTCTCGGACTGGGCCGATGGCAGTCAATCCTAATCGTCGAGTGTGACGGCCCGCGAACCCGAACTGTCGACGTCCGTCTGCACTGAAGAACTCCGCTGGCGGCTATACCCACTGCAGAACACACTATTCGGCTGAGTAAGCAGTTCCTACTACACCAGTAAATGAAACCTACTTGGGCGATGGTTTTTATTTACCGGCAAATACTGTATCAATAATGACTGTTCTGCTGACGAACGATGATGGAATCAACAGTCCGGGCCTCGAAGCACTCTACGACGGACTGTCGAAAGTGACCGACGTGGTGGTCGTCGCCCCGAAAACGGACCACAGCGGTGTGGGGCGAACCCGCTCGGATATGGACGCCGACCGAGACAACGCCGTCACCGCCACAGATCACAGGTGGGGATACGTCGTCGACGGCACGCCAGCCGACTGCGTGGCCTTTGGCCTCCGGGGGCCCCGGAGTCGGGGGATTTCGACCTCGTCGTCTCGGGCTGTAACTACGGCCCCAACGTCGGCGGCTATCTGATGGGCCACTCAGGGACGGTCGGTGCAGTCGTCGAGGGAGCGTTTCTCGGCGTCCCGGGAATTGCGGTGTCGGGCTACGATCCCGCCGCCTACTACCCAAGCGACGACGGATTCGGTCCGGCTAGCTCGGAAATCGCAACTCTCGTTGAGGCAGTCGAAGAGGGCAATGTGTTCGACGGCCGCGTCGACCTACTCAATGTCAACATTCCCTCGGTGAGCCCCACAGGGATGCGCCTCACCACACCTGTTGCGGACTACGAGACGACCGTCCGGACCGACGGCGACACCGAAGTGTTCGATAGCAGCTACTGGGCAGCCCGGCCGGTCGACGGCGAAGGATGGGAGCCGGTGTTGGCCGAGTATGATGGCGTGTATCCCGAGGGGAGCGACCGCCGGGCAGTGGTCGACGGCGAGATCAGTATCACGCCGTTCGAGGCCCCACAAACCGCTGTCAACCCACCGGCGTCGCTCGTCGGGTTCGTCGAGACGTACATAAGCCGGGATATACCACAGTCTCGGTAGTAGGTGGAGATACTACTAATTAGGAAGGAGGTACTACCGTTACAGCGAGCCGCCTGGACCGCCGAGGCCGCCGAGACCACCGCCGCCACCTTCACCCTGCTGCATCCGTTTCATCATCCGCTGCATGTCGCCGTCGCCCATTCCCTGGAACTGTTTGATCGTCTGGTGCATCATCTTGTGCTGTTCGAGCAGTTCTTGGACGGTCTCTTGGTCAGTGCCGGACCCACGGGCAATACGGTCGACCTGATTCGCACTGATCGACCGGGGGTCTTCGAGTTCGGTGTCGGTCATCGAGTCCATAATGATCTCGAAGCGGCGCATACGGTTTTTGGTGACGTCCATTGCGTCGTCGGGAAGCTGGTCCATCAGCCCGCCGCCCATCCCCGGGATCATATCCATGATCTGGTCGAGCGGACCCATCTTGTTCATCGCCGCCATCTGCTTTTGCATATCCTTGAGCGTGAAGCTGCCCTCCAGCATCTGTTCGGGGTCCCAGTCGTCGTCTTCGGCCTGGGTTTCTTCCATCGCCCGCTCGACACGTTCGGCGAGCTGCTTGAGGTCGCCCATCCCGAGCAACCGAGAAATGAAGCTGTTGGGCTCGAACCGCTCGATGTCTTGGACGGTTTCGCCGGTTCCGAGAAAGGCGATCGACGAGCCGGTTTCGTTGACCGCAGTGAGCGCACCGCCACCTTTTGCCGTCCCGTCGAGTTTCGTGATAACGACGCCCTCGACACCGATCGTCTCTTCGAAGCGTTTGGCCTGGTCTTTGGCTCCGTGACCGATCGCGGCGTCCAGTACCAACAGGCTTCGGTCGGGGGCGGCCGTCGACTCGATCTCTTCGATCTCGTCGATTAGGTCGTCTTCGAGCGCGTGTCGACCCGCCGTATCGACGATGTGGACCTCGGCGTCGCTCGTCGCCTCCATGCCGTCGCGGGCGATTTTGACGGGGTCGGATTCGTCGGGATCACCGTAGAACTCGACTTCAGCACGCTCGCACATCTGTTTGGCCTGATCGTACGCACCGGGCCGGAAGGTGTCAGTCTGAATAACCGCCGGACGGAGCCCCTTTTTCGAGAACCACCACGCCATTTTGGCGGCCGTGGTTGTCTTCCCCGAGCCCTGAAGCCCGGCGAGCATGATCGTCTGGGATTCGAGCGGGAGGTCGGTAGACTCACCGACGAGTTCAACCAGCTCCTCGTAAACGATTTTGAGAACGTGATCTCGTGCGGTCGTCCCGCCCGGCGGCTCTTCTTCAAGCGCACGTGTTTTGATGCTGTCCGACAGGCTCATCACGAGCTGGACGTCGACGTCAGCCTGCAACAGCGAGCGCTGGATCTGCTTGACGACCGCCTGGACGTCCTCAGCGTCAAGACGGGACTTCCCACGGAGATCGTTGAGCGTTCCCCGAAGGGAACTGCCCAAATCATCGAGTACCATTTGCTACCGCTAGGGACCGCAGCCTGTAAAGCGTTGTTCGTCCGGCTGTCGGAACGCGCGGTCAGTCCTTACCGAGCAGCTGGTCGACGAGGTCCTCAGGCACGAACGGCTCGATGTCGTCGTACCCCTGTCCTGTTCCGAGGAACAAAATCGGCTTGCCGGTGACGTACGAGATCGAGATCGCCGCTCCACCCGAGGAGTCGGCGTCGGCTTTCGTTAGCACGCTGCCGTCGATTTCGGCGGCCTTATCGAACTCTTGGGCGCGCATCACGGCGTCCTGACCGGCGACGGCCTCGTCGACGAAGAGCGTCAAGTCCGGATCGACGACGCGGTGGATCTTCGAAAGCTGTGACATCAGATCGTTGCTGGTGTGGAGTCGACCCGCGGTATCGCCCAACACAACGTCGATGTCGTGTGCAGTGGCGTACTCGACTGCATCGTAGATGACGGCGGCGGGATCGCCACCCTGTTCGTGAGCGATGATCTTCCGGTCGACGTTCTCGGCGTGTTTTTGTAACTGCTCGTTCGCTCCGGCACGGTAGGTGTCACCGTTGGCCAACACGGAGGAGTAGCCCCGGTCGCCGAGGTATTCGGAGAGCTTAGCGATTGAGGTCGTCTTGCCGACGCCGTTGACGCCGGTAAAGACGATGACGACCGGTTTGTCGGCCGTGGCGATCCGCTCGTCGAAGTCGAACTGGCCGACGCTGATGACGTCGACGAGCGCGTCGTGGAGTGCGAGTTCGACGAGTTCACCCGTCGTGTCCACTTGCTTTCGGGTCTCACCGATCATTGTTTCGCGAACCGTATCGAGGATCTCCTCGGCGACACTCATCTCGACGTCGCTTTCGAGCAGCGCCATTTCGAGCTCCCAGAGCGGGTCTTCGAGGTCTTCTTCCTCGATGATGATCTTCCCCGTCGCGAACGCTGCCACTCGCTTGAGTCGACCAGGGCCCGAGGACTCGTCGGCCGTTTCGGCTGTCTCGGATGAATCCTCGTCGGCGTCGACGGTTTGTTCGGCTTCCGCCTCGACCGTATCGGCCGTATCGGCCGTTTCTGCTTCCGTAGTTTCCGTTTCAGTGGTTTCGACCGCCTCGGCAGCGGCGCTCTCTGTGGGCGATTCCTGTTCCGGTGTCGACTGCGCGTTGGTCTCGGCTTCTGCTTCTGCCTCGGCCTTCTCCTCGGCGGTTTCCTCGACGTCGGACCGGAACTTGCTCAGTTTGTCTTTTAATCCATCGAACACGGCTGGAAAGTAGGTGGGTGTGGTCGGGTCGCTATTCGTCGTCGCCCTGCATGGCCTGCATCTGCTGCATCTGCTGTTGCTGGAGGCGCTGTTGGATCGCCTGGGCCTGCTCTTCGAGCGTACTGGACTCGTCTTCGAGCTCGTCGATCTCGGCTTCGAGCTCGTCGACCTGGTCGTCGATCGCGTCCTGTTTGAGTCGAAGCGAGTCGATCGCCGTGTCTTGGTCCTGCTCGGCCGCGTAGCCGCCGCCGAGACTCACGACGACCTCGTCGATGTTCTGTATTTCGGCGCTGAGATAGGCGTCGCCACCGAGTGGCACCTTCACTGTCGAGCCGCTGTCGAGGGTTTCGAGTGCTTCGACTGCCTCGTCGATCTCGGCGCGTTCGCGGTCGAGCTCGGATATCTCTTCGTTGAGTTCGTCGATTTCGGCGTCGAGCGCTTCGAGCTGCTGTTGGAGCTGCTGGAGCTGCTGGCCGCCGCCACCCATCATACTGCAACGACCTCGTCGATCGTCACCTGGGTTCGTTTGAGGCCGTGTTCGCTGCCGAACTGCGAGAGCACGTGCTCGCGGGCAACGGATTCGTTAACGGCTTCGATCTCCTTCGAGAACGATCTCGGGCCTTCGCGGCCGTGGAACTGACCACTAATAGTAAACTGGCTCATACCCACAGGGTCGGGCAGCGACCCGGAAGTATCTTCCTACTCAGTGACGCCGGCCGGCGCTCGCCTTCGGCTGGCGAATCCAGTCGCTCACCACCAGTCGACAGTCAAAACAACAGCGACCCTGATAACACAGGTCAGTCGAGATAGCCGAGGGTGTCCTCGATCCGACCCAGTTCCGGGCCCGTCGTATCCTCGCCGACGAGGTAGCTCTCATCGGTGGCTACGAGTCCCGACCCCAACAGGGGCGTCCCGTAGTTGATCGTCCCGAGATCCGCATACACGTCAAGATGGTCTTCGAGCGCTTCGAGTTCCGACTCGGTCGACTTTGGGTGGCACAGAACCCCCGCATTGTTGGCGACCGCGGCGGTTCCAACCGTGTTGACACCACCGAGTGCCCCACGCAGTACCGGAACGTCGAGCGCCTCTTTAACCGCGGTGACTGCGTCGCGAGAGAGATCCGGGTGGACGTACGCGCCGTAATCGTTGGCGAGAACGACGTTGCCAGCAGCGTTGATTTTGCCGGGGAGTTCGACGACCGGGCCGTCGACTGCTCGCTCAATGCGTTCGGTTTCGCGTTCGGTCACACGGTTCGAGACGAGCACGCCGTTCTCGTTGCCGACCGCGAGCGAGCCGACCGTGCCCGACCCGCCGACGGTCGTTGCCACTGGCTCGACGCCGAGTTCATCGGCCATCGAGTCGATGAGCTCGTCGTCGACGTCGTGACGGACCAACAGACAGTCGGGCGTCGCGCGAGCGAACACACCGATATACGGGGAGCCAGCGACTGAAAGACGGAGCACGCGTTAGGCGACTTCTGCTTCGACGATGGCTTCGTCGTCTTCGAGGAAGCGAGCCGCGCGAACACGGAGCTTCGACGGCGGGTTCTGTCGACCGCGCTCCCAGACTTTCTCGTTGATCGAGCCGTCGAGTCGGACCTCGCTTGGCTCGACGTTGAAATGCTGCGAGAGATGATCGCGGATGATCGTCATCGCTCTGTCGGCTCGCTTCTGGACGGCAACCTTGCGGACACCGTTGAGCGGGACCGTTACCACACGTTCTTCGAAATCACTCGTACTCATTGTTACTCGTCAGTGTTGCTGCGCCGCCAGTTGCGGCGTTTCGGGTTGCGGGAAACTTGCATATCGGTCTTCATCATGACCCACATCGGGACACGGGTGTTCTGGCGTTCGAGTTTGGCCAGTCGCTTCTTTTGCGCCTTCGATTTCTTACCCATAGTAGCATATCCTCCTGTCCGGCCGCTTAAAATCCTGTCCATCCCGTCTGGGAGTGAGGCCCCTCAGAACTTCTCTAACAGTGATTCGTAGAAACTCGCGTCACTTGCCTCGCCAGCCAACTTCTCGACGATCAACTCGGGGGTCGACCGTGCCAGATGATCCTTCACGGGCGAACGGTCGACCTGCAGCTCGCCATTGACGAGCCCGACCGCCTGAATCCCGTCGACGGCCACCGAAACCCCGGCTGCCTCACGAATCTCGTCGGCAAGGTGGGAGACGAACACCGCGGTTGCACCCTGGCTGTCGAGCGCTTCGAGAATACCGGCAATGATCTTCGCGCTCGCGCCGGGTTCGGTGATCGACTCCAACTCGTCGACGAGGACCAGCCGCCCCTCGGCACCCGAGATCAGTTCGCCGAACTCCCGGAGCGTGCTCTCGAAGGCCCCTGCGTCGAGCGTGCCCTGGGATTTGGCGTAGTAGTGAAGTTCGGTGAACCGCTGGAGTCGGACCGACTCGGCGGGCACCGGCAGACCCATGTGAGCCAGAACCACGATCAGGCCCACGAGATCCAACAGCGAGGTTTTGCCGCCGGAGTTAACACCAGAAAGAAGGGTGACACCCTCGACCTCGTAGTCGACCGGATCGACCGCGTCGAACTCGACATCGAGCAGGGGCGACCGACCAGCCGTGATCTCGAAGCCCGTCTCCGGGCCACAGAACTCCGGCAAGACGCAGTCGAAGTCCCGAGCAAAGCGAGCGATAGCGAGCTCGACATCGAGTTCGAGGGCGGTACGAACCAGTTGGTCGACTGGCGCTCTGAGTGCGGCGAGGTCGGCTGCCAACTCGCTTTTCAACGCCGCAGCTCGGCGATTACGGGCAGCAGTGAGTTCGGTTTTGAGCCGCGAAACGGCGTCTTCGCGCCGCGAAAGCGGAAACGTGGGATCGCCGCCGAAGATCCGGTCGGCGAGTTCGCTTTCGGCAGGATTCAACGAGAGACTCTCTCGGAGGTGAGTTTGGGCCTTTAAAAGGGCCGCGTCAAAGTCCTCGTCGAGTTCGCGAGCAAGCAGCGAGTCGACGCGCGCGCCCTGTTCGACCAGCGAGAGGAAGTCTTGGCCCTCAATGGTCACGTTTCGCTCCTTGATCGCCTCGCGCAGATGGTCGTTGGCGACCGACTCGGCGGTGCCGACCGCCGCGTCCAGATCGTCGACCGCGACTTCCAGCCTCCTGAGTTCCTCGTCGCCGACGATCGTGCCATCGTCATCGACACGTTCGAGTCTATTTATAAGCGCGTCCAGATCGCAGGGCGCTTGGAGTCCGGCCAGCCGGTGGACGTCGGCGGCGGCCAAAATTGGCTCGCGGTTGGTCGCAAACACCGACAGCAAGCGCTCGGGGACGACCGTCTCGGGCTGTTCGAGCGCGTCGGGCAGAATCCGCACGTCGCCCTCGATGTCGATTCCGGCGAACGATTCGTCGAGGACGAAGACGGTCGCGTACGAGCGGGCCAGTTCATCGATATCCCGCGCATCGTCGACGATTTCGGCCGAGAGTTCTGGCACTGCACGTTTGGCTTTGGCGTACTGCTCGGCGTCAGCGGTCGCCAGACACCGCTCGCGGACCCGAAGCCCCGAGGGCTCGGCCAGTGGCTCGACACCAGCGAGCGCGTCGAGAACGGCCGGGTCGGGCTCGCGATCGAGCGCCCGGTCGACCAGTCGGCGGACCTCGTCGATTCGAGACTGACGAGCGCTCGGGTACAGCGTTTCGAGCCGCTTGGTGGCGTACTGGGTGACTGCCCGATCCTGCAACAGCGAGAGCGCGTCGTCGTACAGCGATCTCGCGCGGTCGGTCGCCAGAAACCCACCGGGGTCGTCGTGTCGACGCTGGATCGCCCCACGGGCGATGGCGGCGGCCCGGCCCTCGGTGATACCGGGCGCGCGCATAATCGTCAGCACGTCGCCGGATTCGAGCGCCGCCTCGGCGTCCGGAAGCTCGGCGAGTGCCGCGGCCGTCTTCCCGCCGACACCGGGGATCGATTCGAACTGCATTCGACTCCGGCTCTCTCCGGCAGTGACTAAAGGATGCGGGTCCGGTCAACGCAGGCTCTAAACGAGTCGACGGCGAACAACGGTCTTTTGGCCGGGCACACCAATTCGAGGCCATGACTCCTGCAGAGAAGGCCGCGGCGCTCCGGGCCGACCTGGCCGACTGCGACGGTGTGCTCGTCGCGTTTTCGGGCGGCGTCGACTCGGCGGTCGTTTCGACGCTCGCCTTCGAGGCACTCGGCGACCGAGCAGTCGCCTGCACGGCGAGAAGCGAGACACTGCCAGCGGCCGAACTCGATGATGCGGTCAGTGTCGCCGACGAAATCGGCATCCGCCACGAACTCGTCGAGTTCTCCGAGCTCGACAACCCCGACTTCGTCGAAAACGGCGGTGATCGGTGTTATCACTGCCGAACAATGCGACTCGGTAAGATGTACGATGCCGCGCGTCGACTCGGTATCGAGACGGTCTGCGACGGGACGAACGCCTCGGACCCCAGCGAGGGCCACCGCCCAGGGCTGCGTGCGGTCGAGGAGCTCTCGGTTCGCTCGCCGCTGTTGGATCACGGGATCACGAAAGCCGAAGTGCGCGAGATCGCTGACGACCGTGGGCTGTCGGTCGCCGACAAGCCCTCGATGGCGTGTCTCTCGTCGCGAATTCCCACCGGGCTCGAAGTCACCGAACGGAAACTCACCCGGGTCGAAAAGGCCGAAACGCTGTTGCGAACGTGGGGGTTCGAGCAGTTCCGCGTGCGGGATCACGACGGACTCGCCCGAATCGAGGTCGCTCCAGACGAACTCGATGCGGCGCTCGATCCGGAGTTCGTGCGTGCGGCCCGCGAGCACCTCTCGGCGCTCGGTTTCGACCACGTCACGCTCGATTTACACGGCTACCGGACCGGCAGTGTGAGTCCCGAAGACGGAACCGACGACGAACCCACGGCCGTTTTTTCTCAGCAGTATCCAACTCGGTAGCTCTCGACCACGCAGGCGGGTCGTAATGTTTGCCTTCCTTGCACACCAATCGACCGTATGCCGGGTTCAGTCGAAGTGAAAATCTACTCTCGAGAAGACTGTCATCTCTGTGCGAAAGCGAAAACGACGATCCAACGCGTCGCCGATAGCGTCGACGTGTCTGTAAGAATTATCGAAGTCGACGTCGACCGAGACGAGCAGCTACGTGCCGAATACGGCGAGCGCGTGCCCTACGTCTTCGTCGATGGCTGGCCCGCATTTAAATACGAAGTCGGTCCGGAGACGCTCAAACGACAACTCCAGAACGCCTGATCCGACAGACAACCACCACGACGGCGTTCCGTACTTACGTCAACAGTCGAGATGGTCCGAGTAAATCGGCTATTACGTGACTGATCACCGACTGTGAGAGATACGCGAGCGCTCACCGAGTGGCCGAAGGGGCTTAACCAACGGTGAAAGCAGGCGGTAACAAAGCTACTGGTTGGCCGACTTCGAGTGACAGAGAAATGGGCGGCACACAACAACAATCGACGTCGGCGTACCACGTCCAGCCCTACCGATCGAGTGACCGAGACGGGTTTCTCTCGCTGTACGAAACCGTCTGGGGCCGTCGGAAAACCGCCGACTGGTTCGAGTGGCGCTTCGAGACCAACCCCTACCGTGAGGGCGTCCAGATGGTCGTCGTCGAAACCGATGGTCGACTCGTCGGGGCCGAGCCATTGCTTCCGTTCCGACTCCAGATCGGCGAACGGCGACAGGTTGCGTTCCAGCCGGTCGACTGGATCGTCCACCCCGACCACCGACGCCGTGGGCTGTTCTCGCGAATGACCGAAACCGTCCTCGACCGGTTCCTTCCGGACGCCGGATTGCTGTTCAACTTTCCGAACGAACTGCTCAGACCGGGACTCGAACGCTTCGAGTGGGAGACGGTCGGTCCCATTGTCTGTCGGTACCGGGTTCAAAACACCCGCGCGTTCGTCGACGGTAAGAAATCGCCCGAGCTTCCGGCGGTCGCACGGCTGGCCGCAACGGTCGGGACGCCGGTCGTCCAAGCCGGGTTCGACGTTCTCGACCGGCTCAACAGCCCGTCAGATGACGTACGTGTCGAGCGAACGAGCGGTGTGCCGGTCGATGTCGTCCACGAACTCTACGCCGAATCACCACCGAACGAGGTTCACGTCGTCCGTGACCGGCCCTTCCTGCGGTGGCGGTTTTCGAACCCAAACTGGGAGACGACAACCTACGTCGCCTACCGCGACGGCGAACCGGTTGCCAGCATTATCGCGGCGACTGAGGCGATGGCGCAGTACCGACTTACCTATCTGCTCGATATCCAGCCCATGAGCAGAGAGACATCGCGACCGGAGGCCGTCGACGCGCTGGTGAGCGCGCTGCTCGCGGATACAGGCGAGTCGGATCTCCTACGCGCACCGACAGGCCGATACAGACAGCTATTCCGCCGACACGGCTTTTATCGCGAGGATACGCTCCCGCTTTCGGTAGCCGCAACCCGGACGACCCACGCGATCCGCACCCACCACCTACCGACCGACGGGCCGCGCCGAGAGCCCCCCACCGAGAGCGCAGGCGGATCACACGCGCTCTCGGGGCGCGAGCTCACCGATCCCGACTGTTGGCAGCTCACGATCGCGGATCTCGACATCGAATAACACGTCGACCGAGGAACGACCGGAAAGCCGATTCGAGGGTCGACAGAGCCTCAGTTACCGGTCCAGCGAAGTGCCGCGAGCGTGCCCTCAAACAGAGTTACCATCGTCAGCGCGACGATCATTGGTGCCATCCCGGTGGGGTCGGGGCTGAATATAAAGGCGATCCCGACGAACGAGCCCCAGAAGATGAGTCGCTTGGACTCGAGCCACAGCCTCGTAACCAACCCCATCATGATCGCCAACATGATAAACAGCGGAATCTGGAAGATGAGTGCCATCCAGCCCATCATGATCAAAATGAGGTTGAACGTTTCCTGCAGCCCGAAGGCGATCTCCGCGGCGTCGGCCGTATACGAGGTGAAATACGAAAAGATCAGCGGCAATACCAGAAAGTGAGCAAACAGGACACCGGCAACGCCGAGAATCAGACTCATGGGAACGGAAGCGAGATAGTAGCGCCGCTCTTTGGCGTACAGTCCGGGGCGCATGAATCGGTAGGTCTGATAAACGAACACCGGCAGGCTGACGAGCAGGCCAGCCAACCCTGCGACTTTCAGTTTTGTGAGAATGAACTCTAACGGACCGTACAGCCGCGGACGGTTGGCCGCCGCATCCGGAATGTGCGTCGTCCAGAGGAAATTGATGCCATCAGCGGTGAACGGATAGCCGATGACGATGGCAATCCCGGCGACGAGAAAAACCACGCCAAGACGGTGCATCATCTCCTCGATGTGGTCCGCAAGCGGCATCTCCTGGTCGGATTCGGGGCCGTCACCGACGAGCCCCTCGTCGACGGTCGACGAGGCGGGCTGGTCGGCGTCGTCGGTGGGGAGCCCGGATTGGGCCGTCCCACCGTCAGTCGACGTCCCGCTGTCAGTCGACGTTTCAGTGCTGGTCGGCTTCGAATGTTCAGTGCTGGTCGGTTTCGAATCGGTGGCGGCCGAAGACACTTCGGAGTCGTCGCTGTCGACGGGCGTGGAGTCGGCTCCACGCGCTGGTTCGTCGGGGTCCGAAGACGCCGGGTGCTCAGCCATTCAGTTACAGTACACCGCCGGGCCGTTATAGGCCTTTTCTGATTCCGCCCGGAGAGTTGGATCGGTTTCGACCAGCCATCGGGACGATCTCGAAGCGTATGTGAAGAAAAAGTTGATAACGACGTGTCGGCTTCATAAGGGCATGTCTAGCGCGCTCGATGCGGACACCAGGGAGGCACTTGGTGAAACGTCAGCGGCCGCTCGTTCGATGCTTCGAGCAGTGCAGAAGGACCTTCAAAAGATCTTTATTGTGTTTCTGTTCGGGTTTCTCGGCACCTTCTACGCCCTCCAGTACTACGTGTGGGACTTCCTCCAAGCGGTGACCGAATCCCGCATGCGAGAGGATGTCGGCGAGAGCTTCGAGATCATCGCCCAGACACCGTTCGACGTAATCCTCCTCCAGGCGAAAATCGCACTGATTATCGGGGGTATTGTGGCAATCCCCGCGCTCGTTTATTTCGGGCGTGATGCCCTCCGAGAGCGTGGCTGGTGGCCACAGACACCCATCCCGCGGTGGAAACTCGTCGTTCTCGGTCTGTTTTCGGCAGTACTGTTCGTCGCTGGGGCAGCCTACGGGTACAGTATCTTCTTCCCCGTGATGTTCGGCTTTCTGGCCGAGTTCGGCTTCGAAGCCGGGCTGAATCCCAGCTACTCGATCGTCATGTGGACACAGTTCATCGTTCTGTTGACGATCTCGTTCGGACTTGCCGCCCAGATGCCACTCGTGATCACCGGGCTTTCGTACGCCGAAATCGTCCCCTACGAAACGTTCCGAGACAAGTGGCGACACGCGATCGTCTTCTTTTTTGTTTTCGGTGCCGTCTTCTCACCGCCGGATCCGTTCACCCAGATCATGTGGGCGGTGCCACTTGTTTTCCTGTACGCACTAAGTCTCTATCTTTCGAAGATCATCGTCACCACCAAACGGGGCAGCGAACAGATTGATCTCCCGTCGACCGTGCGTCGACATTGGAACCTCTTGTCAGGGCTGTTCGTCGGTGGAGTCGGGCTCTCGTACGGTTTTTATACATACGGCGGCGTCGAAGCTGTCAACGAGCTACTTATCTTCGCAGGCAGTAGTTACCGCTTCCAACCCGCGGGCGATGGTCTCGGAATAGGTGCCGAACTCGCTATCGGTCTGTATGGAGTGCTCACAGGCGTTATACTCGTGCTTGTTGGGGTCGCGTATCTCGTCTACGCCAGCGTCGATCCCGACCAGATCGAGACGGACCTCGGTGAGCCGACCGCGATCGATCTCTCAACGCTGGACGCCGCAGGCATCCGAGCGGCACCGCCCGAAGCGTTCGTCGAACTCAGCGAGGACGAGGCGATGGCGATGGCCAGTCAGGCGCTCGAAGCCGACGACGCCGAGAAAGCACGGGCGATCGTCGACCGCTTCGACGAGACGGAGACCGAACGCGAGGCCGCGCAAGCTGAAGCCGAAGCGGAGGCCGAAGAAGGCGGCGACCTCGGTGACCGTGCCGAACGCGCGGGCGACTCGTTCCTCGAAGAGCTAACCGACGGCGAGCGCGACACCGACGACATCGGCGGCTACTACACCGACATCGTGTTCATTTTCGACAGTCTTCGCTCTCGGTCGTTCCGGCTCGTGGCCACCTTTATGATCGCGATGGTCGCGACGTTCATGGCGTTTTACGTCGGCGGGCTGGGTGTCGTCCGCGAGAACTTCCTCAGTCGCATGCCACCCGAACTGGTCGACGAATCCAGCCTGACGATTATCACACTCCATCCGGTCGAGGCAGTGCTGTTCATCGTCAAGGTCTCGGTGCTAATTGGTGCGATTGCCGTGCTTCCGATGGTTGCCTACTACGCGTGGCCGCCGCTCAAGGAACTCGGGTTCGTCCGTGGAAATCAACGCGTCATCTTCCTGTGGACTGGCTCGCTCGCTGGAGGGCTCATCGGCGGGCTCGTTCTGGGTTACTTTTTCATCGCACCGGGCGTGATCTCGTATCTCGTCGCCGACGCTGCGGCCGAAAACATGCTTATCACCTACCGCGTCAACGACTTCTTCTGGCTCATCATCTTTACAACGGCTGGTATTGGCCTGCTTGCGGACATCCCGATCCTGATGATACTACTCAACAAAGCCGGTATTACCTACAAGGCGATGAAAGGCCGATGGCGCGAGGTGACCGTGGCGTTGCTGAGCGTCGGTGCCCTGCTGACGCCTGCGGACATCACGACCATGCTATTGGTGACGATCCCACTGATGGTCGCCTACGGCGTCGGGCTGGCACTGCTGTTCGTGATTACGATCGGCGGTCGACGGGATCTCGCCCCGCCCGCGGAGATCGTCTCCTAACGGACAGCCACCGAACCGTTGATAGTGTGGCCGTGTGAGGAGACGACATGGCCAGTGCGGAGCCGCTCTCGGAGCCACAGGTACTCGCTCACACCAAGCGGCAGCTCTTTCCGGCCGACGACAGCGGAGATAGCTACGCCGTCGTCGACACGCAGTTCGCGGTCGACGGCGACGGAACACTCACCCCCTACGAGGTGCCGCGGATAGTCGGCAACCGGACCTCTGACGAGGCGACGGCGATCCGGTTTCAGGCGACCGCACAGGGCGTCGCCGACAAATCCTTCGGCCTCAATCATCCAAAGAACTATTTCGCCTACCCACTCGCGGTCTACCACCCCGAGGAGACGAAGACAGTCCTCAGCGAGCGCGTCGTCGGCGCGGTCGACAGTGCCAAAGCGGGAGCCAGTTTCCTTGGACTCATCACCGACGAGCCGAACCGCACTGACACCGCTGGGCGAGGAGGTCGTCCGGTTCGGGCTCGCCCGCTACGGTTCGGTCGACGCCGCCCTCGACGAGTTTAGGACGTGGAAACGATCCCGAAAACGGTTCTGTGAGCTGGCTCCAGAGTGGGGACTGCTGACCCGGCGTGTCGTCTGGGCGTATCCTGCGACACAGCTGCTGGTCGAAGAGCTGCAGACGATGTATGCGGACGGGTTTACCGAGCCAACACTGGTCGACCTCGTCGTCTGGCTGCACGTCCACCACCCCACGTTCACTATCGAGCTCTTCATCCGTGGAACCGAGGACGCTCGGAGCCGGGTGCTCGATGAAGACGGCGAGCTACAGCGGGACGTGCTGCAGGATGGCAGCCTCTACCACTCGCCGACCGTGTTTCAACTAAAGACGATGCTGTATCACGCTGGGATCGTAGCTGAGCGTGGGACCGAACCACACCGACTTGTGCCGTCGACTGAGTCATGGCGCCTTCGGGAACCACTGGCAAACTCACGATGAAACAGGTCTCGTCGAAACCCGGTGTACTGCAGTAGAATACTGAAGCCAAGGGCCGGATTTGAACCGGCGGGGGTTCCGCTCTGCAGGCGGATGCGTTGGGCCGGACTCTGCCACCTTGGCGCAGCCGAACTTACTGCTGAGACGCGCTTAAGCCTAGCGGTCTCGTCTCCGTCGTTCGAAACCGCTGGAACTCCTTGAACAGGAAATAGAGCACACAGTCGATCGAGCCGGATCGATACAACCGAAACATAGGCATAAAAATGCCAGCTGTAGAAAATAACGTGGGCAACAAAAAGACGTGTTTGGTTGGTAAACTATGCGTCGAATGTCGACCGTCGATAAACAGCCGAGAGCAACTCCTTAACAAAAGTCACCACCGCGAGCCAGACCTACAAGAGCAATCGCTCTCGGTAACTGCACATTTCTACACAACTACAAAAAGCCCACAAGCGAGAGCTCCCGCTTGCGGGCTAAATGACTGCGAGTGATCCGAGTGGATCACCCATATATGATGGAGCGATTCCAATGGAATCACTATGAAAAGGGGCGGCGAAC
>NZ_JAQFWV010000057.1:0-20758 GCF_056175805.1 Halohasta sp. A2
GCGATCGCTAGGTAGCTGAACTCGATTTTCTTTTCGACAACACTACTGAATCGGTTTGTCAATTTGTGCAGCGGTGTCTTCGGCCGATATCAGGTGTCGGGTGGTGTGGAATTCTTAGACAGGCTCACCAAGGCATACCAAATCATCAGTGTTCTCGTAAAAATAGGTTAGTGATTCCACATATTGTCGGCGGGACGCCGGCAGTTAGTTTAGCATATTTATACTATACTGAGAGCGGTACAGGACGCTGAACTGTGAGGTCGTTGCCGATCGTTGCGACGCTTGAGATTGACCGCGTCGGCCACGAATCGGTCAGCGTCAGCGGCTCGATTTCGTCAGCTGTTACCAACACTGTCCCCTCGCTTTTGGTTCCCTGGACGGTTGGATTCCACGCATAGCCCTGTGGCCCAACGACTCGCGCCGGGTGATCCGGTGTTGCGATCCACTCGCGACCGGCAAAGCCGGCTGCACCGCCCTGGTGGTGGCGTTTCCACTCATCGGAATACCCAACTGTATCGTATGCCTGCTGAATCGAGTCGAACACCGCGCCAGCAGTCGACTCTTCGCGAACAGCCTGCTGTGTGGCCGCCAGTGCGGAGACTTCCACGCGTGCGGCCGCCTCGTGTCGACGGGTGAGCCAGTCGGGCGCATCGAAACAGACGGTGCGCGTAAGACTCGCATACAACCCACCGCGCTGGGCGGTCACTGACACCAGTGCATACGCTCCGAGTGATGCGGTAGTCGGTGTATAATGGCGGTACTGCTGGGCACGCTCGCTGCCACCAACGAGCACGACCGGCGCCGCAATCCCGCGCGATTCGAGTGCGGTTCGAACGTCGACCGCCACCTCCTGTTCACTCTGGGTCGGCGAAAGGCCCCGGCAAACCGATTCGACAGCCGTTGCAGTCTCGTGGCCGAGCATGCGATACCGGTCGACATCCATCGATGACAACGGCTGTCTGAGTATCGAGAGATCGGGCTGAGAGAGCCCTGGAACGTCGAAATCGGCGGCTGCAGGAGTCGGTGATTCGGAAGCGACGGAGTCGGCGAGCGATTCAGTGTACCAGTCGACGGCCGTAATGGTGAACTCGTCGGCTACCACTTCCTGGCGCAGACGCGGTGCTTCGATCGTGTTCGTGACCACACGAAACCCCGTCTCACGATCGTACCCGGCTACTGCAACACCAACTGGTGAGTCCCGGTCGACGACGTTCGACAGTCCGGTCAGCCACCCGAAGTTAGCTGGTCGTCCGAACCAGAGGCCGTTGAGGTCGTGCGTGTCGAGATAGGACTCGATGCGGGCCCGCCGCTCGGCGAGTTCTGATCCGGTACGTTTGTGTGGGCTCCCGGTGGGCATACCCAACGATACAGGCGGAGGCTACTTTAACCCAGACAGATCCGTGTCTGAATGGACGGACTGTGTGAGTTGGAACAGTGGATGCCCGCAGTACAGCGGATTAAGAGGTTGCTACTGCTGGTAGGGAGTGCCTACTCCGGACGAATTCACACCGGATTTCGGGTCGGTAACCGGAGCGATATATAGCGAAATATAGACAGGTACGTGCCTGAGTTTTTCTCGAATTAAACATATTTTCCACCGACTAACAATACAGGGGTACACTGTATGGCAAGTGTATGACGCAGATATTCGAACTGACCGGCTTCCAGCGCGACCTCCTGTACGTAATCGCGGGCTCCGACCGACCGTCGGGACAAACGATTCGACGAGAGATGGAAAAACACGTCGACAACGTCAACCACGGGCGGCTGTATCCGAACCTCGATGCGCTCGTCGAACACTCGCTCGTCGAGAAGGGGAGCCAAGACCAGCGGACCAACTACTATGAACTCACACAGAAAGGTGACGAACTCATCGACAACCGTCGACAGTGGGAACGACAGTACGTTGCCCCGCTGCAGGAAGCTCAGCAGTAGGACGTGCACGCGGCGGCAGGTGGACAGCAATAAATAGCTTCCCGCCGAACTATTCAGTATGACGGGACGCCCCGACTGGCTGAGTTTTCGGCGGTTTACCGCGTTTACGACAGCGCTTACGCTGTCGTTGATCACACTCGGTGTGTACACCGCAGCGACAGGGTCCGGGTTGGCGTGTCAAGCCCAGTGGCCACTGTGTTCGGATCAGCTCGTTCCGACACTCACAATCAACCCAGACTTCATCGAGTGGTTCCACCGCGTCGTCGCGATGATCACCGGTTTCTTTATTCTCGGAACAGCTGGCTGGGCGTGGAACCGTGGCGAGCGGTCGACCAAACTCACTTCGACGCTCGCGGTCGTCCTGCTCCCGTTCCAGATTAGCATCGGTGCGATTACGGTGACCATCGGTGGGCTTGTTCCCGGTGGCTACTCACCGCCGACGCACGCAGCCCACCTCATCGTCGCGTTGAGTATTTTCACGCTGCTCACGCTGACCACCCTGTATGCGTACCGAAATCACCATCGTCGACGGCCAAAGGCTCGGAGTCGACTCGCGTTGGGTGTTGCCCTCGGTGGGCTGCTTGTGAGTGGACTGTTCAGCAATGGTGTTCCCCTCTTGAGCTACTCTCCAGGCGCACAAGCGTGGTTTTACGCCGTTTCGCTGCTCGCGGTGGGTGCGTTGCTCGCAGCAACCTATTGGCTGTCGTCGGTCGATCGACTCGGGACCTGGTTGGCTGGAAGCGCGCTCGCTGTTCTGTTCGTGACGATGCTTCTCGGCCGTGATCTCGTCGCGTACACGCCGACGGTCCAGCGTCTCAACTTCGGTCTGTATCTGCTGACGCTCGGAATCGTCGCCGTCGCCGGGTGGCGACTTCGAAGCGACAACGAGCCAGTGCTATCGGGCCAGTCAACGCGCAGTGATTGAGTAAAAACGTCGCTACTCGTCAGTAAACCGATCGCGGACCGTTACCGTCGTGTTACAGTTCGGACAGAGATAGATATCGCAGTCCGGCTTTCGATGGATGGTCCATGGCCCGTCGGGCGGCCCCTGCTGGTCACACCCACGACAGAAGAGGACCGTCTTCCGTCTGACTGTAGTCTGTTTCGTGGAGGGCAATCCGTTCATACGCGGAGGTTGCAACTCGACGGGCATAACCCTGTTTGCGATGATTGTTACTGAATGTAATGGCATAAAAATTATATTTGGATGGGAAATGAGAAGTAGATACCACTACTGAAGCAACGATTCGCTCAGTGGTGCCACAAGAACGCGGGTTGGACGCAATTTGAACACTCACTCGCGTCAGTCACTCCGTTCGGGACGCTCACTGCGTTTAAAATCGCTGTAGCCGCATTGCTCCTCGCGGAAGTGTTTGGAGCAAAAGCGGGCTGGACGCGATTGCATCCTGCTTCGGTGCCGGGGTGCAGTAGCTCCCGGGACACGAATCAGCAGTTGTTGAGGTTTGCGCAAAGCGCAAACGCACAACATAAACACGCGACCGACGGATTGTACATTGTCCCTGCCGACGAAGGGGATGGTTGCTCACCGACGTCTGGCATCGATCGACCAAACAACCATGCCAGCACTCGAACCACTAGAACCAGAACGAGGCGTAGAGCTATATCTCAAACATCGCAGTGATGATTGTGCTGACTCAACGTTGCGCGCGCACAGGCTCAGACTCAGCCACTTCGTGCGGTGGTGTGACAAAGAAGATATTGTCAATCTCAACGAAATCACCGGACGTCGACTACATGAATACCGTTTGTGGCGCAAGGCTGATGGCGACCTTAATCGAGTTTCGGTTCGGACTCAAATGTCTACTCTCCGAGTGTTCGTCGATTTTTGCGCCAAGATAGACGCAGTAGAGACGGGACTTAGAGATGCTGTCGACGTCCCAGAGCTTGACAAAGGAGAGGCAGCACGATCTGTCCATATCGACAATGATCACGCCCAGCAGATCTTGTCGCGCTTGAAAAAGTACGACTATGCATCACTCCGTCACGTACTCATCCTACTCCTGTGGAAATCGGCGTGCAGAACTGGGTCTGTTCGTTCTATTGATATAAATGACGTCAATATCGAAGAGGGATATATTGAGCTCCATCACCGGCCAGAATCCGGAACACCTCTGAAAAATAAATCAGATGGGGAGAGATACCTCGCGATCAGTGACGAGACAAGTCAGATACTATCGGACTGGATTGATGACCGACGTCCAGAAGTTGAGGATGATTATAATAGAAAACCATTGTTGGCAACCCAATATGGTCGTATTAGCAAAAGTAACCTACGCAAAAACGCCTATTGGGTTACAAGCCCCCAGTTCATCGGTGATGAGTGCCAGTGCGACGTAGCAGAGCACAACTATTCTACGATCCATCGCTGTGAGAACGCTGTCAGTCCACACGGACTCAGGAGAGGCAGCATCACCCACCATCTCCGATCCGATGTACCACGTCCAGTTGTCTCGGAGCGAGCCAACGTGTCAGATGACGTATTGTCAAAACACTACGACGAAACAACGCTCGAAGAGCAGATGGATATGAGGCGAGATCATCTCAACAACATCTGAAAATCAGGTTAAAATAGACCGAAATTTTCGCGAGAGGTGTACCCCTATATGGGTTCCACCTCATTTGCTCTCATTTAAAAAAACGGGTCCACCATGGGTTTGTTTCCCCATTTCGTCATATTGAGCACAAAAGGGAGGTATCCCTGATAGAGGTATGAAAGCCAAATTGATCCGGTTAATAGTGACAAGAGATTTGAACTACATCAGAGTCAAACTGATGTGAGGTACAGATGGAGGTAGCAAACTGAACAATATCACACCAATTGTTCAGATACAACATACTAGAATCCAAGATGGTATCTGAACGGGTAGTTTGAACGGTCATTATTACCACGTTGGGGGGTGTACTATCAGTCCCATCTAAACCTTCAAATAGTGACGATCTTCACCCATCAACACTGTATGGATACAATATTCTCTGTACAATCCTATTTCGCTAAATCATAGTGTATGGTGTTTTGTAGATGAAAATTGAACATTATCTGTCGAATTACGCTGAGTGTAATCTCTATGGGCATATTTCGAAACCGATATGTTGCATAGCCACAAATGGGAATTTGTAGTCGGCCTAACGCGGGCCCTATCGTCGCACGAATCGCTCACAACCACCCAGAAAACGGGCAGTACGAATCTAACCAAACTGCGATGTCTGCAGTGGCCATCGTTATGATCGGTTAGTAGCAGTCATGCATTGCGCTGCTTAGCCCTGGCAGTATGGTTGGTGGAGAGCACCGTGCGACGCAAATATGACAACAAAAAAGCAAAGCAACCCGTTTGCACAGAATCAATCAGTATCAGCTCTCCGACCTTCGTTGCTCACCGCATATAGTCAGGAAAACGGCTGTGTCGCTGTCTGGGCTGATTTTGAAGACTCTCCTCAGCGATCAAATATAGATGGAGTCAAACAAACATCGTACCGCCACTCTGAGGGTCAAGTCGTTTCAGGCCCATTGAGCTCAAAAACATCCTTCAGCGTCGACCATGTTGGTGTCAACCTATCACAACGGCGCAAGCAACTCCTCGAGCGACTCTGGCGACTGGATCAGGGCCTCGATATTGATCCAAGTAATCCATTGTTCGGTGTAGAGGCAGGCTACTATGCCGATAGTGCTGTCGACATAGAGACGACAACTAGTCATGATCTGTTCAAATACGGTAGAGCAGACGCCTGTATTCAGCATTTGGATCTACCACCACTGGTCCAACGCAGAGTGCTCTATTTGATCAGCGTTCGAGGTACCAAGAGCTTCAACCATTTTGGGGGCGTCGAAGGTGCAATCATTGGATACATCATCCAAAGCCTCGCTGAGTACCACAAGATGTCTGATGTGAGGGGCATCAAAGATATCCATTGGTGGCCATCAATCAGAGAGCTTGCAGATAAGTTCGGAATCATCGGTGCTACCGGTCGAAAGTTTCGACAACTAATTGAGTACGTCCAGAGGCGTCATGAGGGGTCGGCATAGTATGCCAGAGAATAATCGTTGCGACGTGGGTGGGGAGAGAATATGGAACAAAGAGTCAATTCCGACCGATCTCAAAGAGCAAGATCAGTGGTTAGTGGCAAAAATAACAGAAAGTGAAAAACCTCCACTATATCCAAGGTCACCAACTGACATAGACCGTGGTCTCTCGTTTGGCGATATAGTTCGGATCATGGAGGATCCGGATCTCGGCTTCATCAATACCAATAGGGTGAGCGAAGATGATCAGATCGTAATTGGGTTCATGCTTGCTCCCAACGACGACTACTTTTTCCTTGATTGGGACGATGTCCGCGATCCTAACGTAGGAGACGAATCCATCCCTCAATCAGTAATCAGGTGGGTCAAAGAGATCGGTGGATACACCGAAGTTTCCCCATCTGGAACAGGCCTAAAAACTATCTGTCGGAGTGACAGCGAAATGCAGTCACTCATTGAACTAAATAGTGCTGGCAAGATCTTTCTTGACCATCCGCCAGTCGGTATGCTTGAAAATAAACCTCATATTGATGTGTATCTCGGAGGTCAATATACAACAGTAACCGGTGATGTTCTCTCCAATTTGCGTGATAATGATGAATATAACGAACTCTCAGACGGAGGTTCAGCACTCTCCAAGATCGCAAAAGAGACCCTATCATCTCCTACTTCTAGTCTAGATGAATCATCTAAAACATCTTCAGGAGACAAGAGCAGCCTCGCAAATATAGGTGTCCAATCTGTTCGCCAGTGGCAACATAGGAAAAACAAAAATGCGGACGACGGTTCAAAGTCCACCGTTGGAAAGTGGATTGAGACAGATGACCCTACTATCGAACAAATAAGAGCAACTGGCTTTGAGTGCGAAGACAAATTCAGTCAGTTGTGGCGTGGTAATATCTCTGGATATTCCACTGTCAGCGAGGCAGACCATGCTCTCGTCTCGAGACTCTGGTACTATGCTGACGATCAATCGCTTGTTGACCAGGCATTCCGTGCATCTAAATTGTACCGTATCCGTATCCGTCGACCTAGTTTGTCTGACTGGGATAAATCATATCCCAAATGGGATGAAGATACATACAGACGAAGCACGCTAAAATCGGCAAGCGATAATGACCGCCACAAAGGGCACTACCTCAACCCATCTAACTAACTGACTCAATTAACAGACGGTTCAAATTCTTATTTTACCCACTTACCAATCCGAAATATTACTATTAATCTGGCCTACCACGAGGTACGAATTATTTGAATCGACTTGCAATACGATACCATCTTCATTTCGATACACCCAACCTAAACCCAGCGAACGTAATGTCTGCTCGAATTGATCTGCACTGAACCCGGAAATCTGCTTTTTATGAAACTCCCCATCTAGCATGTATGGACATGTGACAAATACAGTGGATTTGGGTGATTCTGAAATTGTTCGACTGTCATTGTGATATTGGTATGTGGAGAGCTGACCAGCGAACTCTCGCTGAATGTCCGGTATACCAGTGTCTCTTCGATCTACTACTTCCTGATTTGGGTGACGGTACGCATCGCCCATCTTGCACTCGATATATGCTGGTCTTGTTGGTGGGGTCACGACTTTTTGTCGGTGAGGATGAGATAGGTCAAAATCCATTTGATGAGACAATGTTATGTCTGGATTGTGGCTATTATCGTGCTCCCAAGGAGAATCGTGCTTAGTTTTGAGGATATATCGATCTGCAGAATTTGATTCCTGTTCACGCCATTTCCGTTTACCCCGTTGAACTACTGAATCATGTAGATAATTGCTCAACCACTTCGAAAATTTGGGCTCGGATTCAAACCAACATTGCATATTGAGACTACATTGTTCATACAATATAAAAACCCCACCATTTTTATTAGATTGTTTTCTTTCACGCCCTAATTCGTTAACCATTAGGATATATTGCCCCTCTAACCTACATTCTTCAATAAAATGCCCCTGTAGGTTAGCTCAGCAAATCGAAATCCTAATTGGTGTTAACTCATCGATAATAATCTATAATAAATGGCTGAGACTGTAATCAAGTTTGACGGTGGTGCGCGACCAAATCCCGGTCCATCCGCAATTGGATACATCGTTGAAACCGATGAGTGGACAAAATCCGGTAGCGAGTATATCGGTGAATCGACGAACAACAAGGCAGAGTACCACGCACTGATCAAAGGATTAGAGACAGCACTCGATAACGGCTCGACGAATGTATTAGCTAAAGGAGATTCGCAGCTGGTCGTGAACCAGGTACGGAATAATTGGGATGTTAACGAAGAATCCCTTCGCCCTCTTTGTGATCGGGCACAAGAATTGGCAGGTGAATTCGAGCAATTCGACATCAAACAGGTAGATCGAGACCAAAACCAAGCTGCTGATGGGCTGGTCGACAAGGCGTTTTCAGATCTGAATTGATTGTAAACCTCTGTCGTCATAGAGTATAGCGACTGTATCAACCGACCCTGAATTCACTAATGTGCTAATAGAGGCTATCTAAAGCTTGATTCCGTCGAAGGTATAGTATAGTGTAGGGGTTAGTGGTGACAGATGAATCTGTTACTACAAAGTGTAGCTATGTCGTCGTAACAATCTGTTCTTCTGTTTCTGTAGTCAGTCTCAACACCTTGGTAGTCTTCTTCAATTTGGCTCTGATTCATTAGTTGAACCGTCATGCTATTGCTTAGATGGATTGGCTTGTTCCCCCCCAACCCCCGTGGCAATCACCTCCAGTTCAACCGGACAAATTGTAGCGTTGAGTGGTATACAAGTTGTAAGGTCGATCAAGAGGTTCCGACCTGACTAACTTATCCGTGCGCGACACGCGCCACCTATTTCGTTTACACTGAATCAATCTGTTTGATGTTGGAGAATTCGAACAGTGACCGATACAGAGTGTGCATGCAGCAGGTCTTGACTTCATATAGCTCTCTTGGGATATCCAATGTTAATCATGGCAGTGATATGATGTGTAAGAGTTATGGTTGAGACTCGAAGCAAAACTTCCTAACATCATTACTCAGAACAATATCGACCCCTCGTTAGCAGCGTCCGAGGTTTTAATCTACTACCGATTAAAATCTGATATGATGGTAGGAAAAATAATGTTTGACTCGAATATGTTTGATGAGATAGTTGATGGGAATATCACACAGTCTGAATTGGATTCATTCGATGCGTCTTACTACGCCACTCCAGTCCAACAACAGGAGTTAGAGAACGCATCGGGACAGCGTGGAAAGAATCTATTGAATACCTTCCAGTCAGTAACTGAGGAGATGAAAGACTCGGTCTTTGCATTCGACACCCAAGGTGCTGGTTGGGGTGATGGTGCATGGGCGTCAGAGAACCAATTAAAGATTAGTGAAAGCATCGAACGAGAACACGCCTCTGGCGAGAAGGAGGACGTGAATATTGCGACAGTCGCTGTAAGCAATGACCTGACGTTGGTCACGGCAGACAAACGACTCCAGAACGCGTTAGACCGGACGTATCCCAACTCATTCCTGACACGTGATGAGTTCGTAAGTAAGCTCAGTTCGTAGTGTAACGCTCGAAGATGCTGATGATGTACCGTTATTTCCTGCTTCTAGAGACGTTCCAGACCCGATCCTCAATGATGATGAGTCGGTTCCAACTTGATCGTTCGCTGCCGAACGTTATAGGCGTAAACTCCGAGTAGGGAGCCTTCACTGTCCTCGATTTGGCCACCATTGGGCGAAAAGAACACGTGCGAAGCTACTGCGAGCAGACGAATGCATGCGTGAGTGGGTAGATACGACAGTGTTGTTGACATACACAGGAGAAGCGTTCTTGGAGGGTGCATCACGTCCAATGCCTCCAGTATCGTTCACAAATGCTCTCACTATGTCCCGACCAGCTCGCAGAAAGGAGATGTGTACTCTGTTCGATGAGATTGGTGGTCGGTGGGTGAGTATCCGTGTTGTCGGTTCCCACAAATCTGGGTACCCACACGAACATGTCCTCATCGGGACCGAATCAGAAGTTTGTGTCGACGACTTTGAACCAGTTGTGAATGCTCACCGGGAGGAGTCACCGATCGCTGGTGAGGGTCAACATGAGACTGAAGCAATCAGGGTCGAACAATCGCCGAACAAGGAAGAAATGACTAATGGAACCCGGTACATCGAAACCAACGTTCCTGGAGTTACGGCCCTACTCAAAGCTGAGGAGTTGGGTCAGACGTCGAACGGAGTTCTTGACGAACCGGAGCATATGGTGCGAACAAGCACTGTGCTTGAGGCTACTGGGACCCGTGCCTTTCGAATTGACTCGTCAAACGACGTGGAGAAGACATGGCACTGATAAGAAAGGAACTTTATATGCCATACAGAGGCTCTGTGGCGCTATGAAAAAGGAGTCTAGTGAATGGGTGATTGGGTAAGGTAACAATAGAGCCATTTAGAGTGGATCATAGAATGAGTTCCGTGGCATTCTCTGTGTACCATCGTTGATCAATCAGTTGGACAGGGGCCTTCCTCTCCCAGAACCGACATCGTTGTATAATTCTGATCTCAGCACGGGAGCATTGACATACTCCTCCGTTATCTCTTCAACAGTACTATGGAACCACTTGTCCGCTTTTGGGGCAGTATACACCCTTTCGATTAAGTCATCTAATGAGGTGGTGACTGGGAGGCCAGCGTCAGTAATCGGTTTCTCGTAAGGGTGGTAAGGCTCAGGTCTCCATTTTTTGTGTCGAAGAACAACGCGAAACTCCCTCTCGTGCTGGAAACACTTTCTCTTATGCAGGGAAGGTGCAATGACTGGACTTGGTGGAACAACATCGTTATCCCAGTCAATATAATTCACTCTCGCAAAAAACAGATCATGATCTGTCGTGAGCGCAGCCCGAAGATCGTCTACTGTGGATTGGATAGCAACGCCCGTGTCGCTGCTCAAGTAGAGCTTCCACATCCCATCTGACTGGACGGGATTACGGTGCCAACAACTAGCATACACCCACTGCTGAATGTCTTCAAATTCCTGTGTAAGGATTTCGTTATTTTTACTTAATGCTTCAAGAGTCTTTGCCGAGGGCATCCCCTCATATGGGTCATCAAATTGATCTACTCTGCTGAACCAAGTCTTACCCGTCGTGAGGAGATTCACATACTGAGAGAAGTTGATGTACCTCCAGACGGTATCAGTCCCGTCGGCCTGTTTGAACCAGTCCTTCTCGGAGTAATCATTGTGTCGTGAGTCACTCATTTTCTAAATACATAATCTAACCTCAACTAACATTTGTGGATGCTCCTGAGCAATATTATACTTCCCAATCAAGCCATCCACAATTCAGTCAGTATAACCCGTTTTACTTGTTTCCGGATCTCGGTTGGATTGTCTTGCTATTTTTCAGACGAATTGGATTGTTTTCCCCCGTGGCAATCACCTCCAGTTCAACCCAAAGAGGTCGAGTGCTGGATTACTGGACTACGATTCGTTCACCTGTGTGTCAAGTTTTATCAACAAGGGGCGTTACTGGTCGGTATCCGATAGAGCCTCCCTAATATGTCAACCCAAACTACTCTGAACTACCGTACAAATCGCGACTTGTTCTCAAATTACCATCTTGAAGAGCATCTCCCTGAAACAGAGGCGTGGAACCAAGTCGACGATGAAGAGCTCCAAGCAGCGTACGACGAGATCAAGCAGCTCTGGGAACGCGAAAAGGACACCGCTCCACAGCGGAACGAATCCCAGCTTGAGGAGAAGTTCATTCGACCGATGTTCCGGAAGTTGGGTATTCCATTCGAGGTCGAAGAGAGCACAGAAGGAACACAGCGTCGACCCGACTACGGATTTTTCCGAACTGAAGAAGATGGTGTCGACGCATTCCAGCGTCGCGAAGAGGGCGGTAATTTCTACAAGAACGCAATTGCAGTCGCCGACGCCAAACGCTGGGGTCGAAAGCTAGACACGCGAGGGAAGAAAAAACGTGATTACGAGAACCCGAGCCACCAAATCGACCAGTACTTACGCTTCACGTCGACGACCTGGGGTGTCCTCACCAACGGCCAGAAGTGGCGTCTGTACTACAAGCCAACGAGCCACCGACTGGACTCCTACTACGAGATCGACCTTCCAACAGTTCTTGAACAAGGCGAACTTGAAGACTTCAAGTACTTCTATCTCTTTTTCCGTCACGACGCTTTCGTCCCAGATGCATCTGGTGACGCATTCCTTGATGACGTCTACGAGGAGTCCAACGTATTTGCCCAAGAGTTAGGAGAGGATCTCCAGGACAACATCTACGAGGCGATCAAAATCCTCGCAGAAGGGTATCTCCAGTATCCAGAAAACGATCTTGATGAAGAGAGTCTTGAGCTAATTCACGACAGCTCCCTCATCTACCTCTACCGAATCATCTTCGTTCTCTATGCGGAAGCAGAAGGTCGCGACCTACTGGACACCAATAACGAAATATACGAGTCACAATACAGTCTCAACCAACTGAAACAGGAGGTTGCCGACGAGCTTGATAATGCCGATCCAAAGTATCGTGATTGGCAGAGCAATCTTCAATCTCGTTTGGATGAGCTCTTCATGCTCATCGACCAAGGTAGCAAGTCGCGGGGGATCCCCGAGAAAGATCTGTACATTCCTGCTTACAACGGTGGACTGTTTCGAACCAACCCCGATGAGTCAGGGAGTGAGGAGGCACGGTTCCTCGCGAACAACACAGTCGGTGATGAACATCTTGCTCGTGTTATTGAACTCCTCACGCGAAGCGAGGGTACCAACGGTGGCGGGAAAATATTCGTCGACTATTCTTCGCTTGATGTCCGCCACCTTGGGAGTATCTACGAAGGTCTGCTTGAGTACCAGCTCAATATTGCTGACGCTCCATTGGCGCTCGATGACGGAGAATACGTAGTAGCAGACGGAAGCAGCGAAGTCTTCATAGAACGCGATGATGTGTACCTCACGACAGACAGTGGGGAGCGAAAATCTACTGGCTCATATTACACACCAGAGTACGTCGTTGAGTACATTGTCGAGGAAACACTTCGTCGGCCAGTAGACGAGATCAGAAAGGACGTCGTGATGGATGAAGATTTCCAGGATGGAGGATACGCAGAGGAGTTTGCCAAGCGTGTATTCAATCTGAATATCCTCGATCCAGCTATGGGGAGTGGTCACTTCTTAACCAGTGTCGTAGACTACCTCGCTCGGGTAATCATCACTGAGCAAAATCGGGAAGCAGAGGATAAAGATGGAGATGTTATCAATGATGAGCACGACATTAACTGGGCCAGACGCAAGGTCGCACAACGGTCTATTTATGGCGTCGATATTAACCCACTTGCAACAGAGCTTGCAAAGGTATCCCTATGGCTCCGAACGCTAGCTGCTGAACAACCACTTGCATTCCTTGACCACCATCTCAAAACAGGCAACTCGCTTGTCGGAAGTGATATACAGGATGTGTTATCCGACGGCGATGATGATACCACAGGGGACGGCCAACTAACGCTTCAGCAGTCGTTTGAGCACACGCGCCAGCGTGCAATGGAACACGTTACTGATCGCTTCCAAGACTTGCTCAATATCGATAACGAGACACTGGAAGATGCGAAGGAGATGGAGCAGGTCTACGACGATGTACGCGATGACACCCTGTACAAGAAGCTCCTTGCAATGGCCAACGTCCACACCGCCGACATGCTCGGCCTTGGTATTCCCAGTGATGCCGATGAGCGGATGGCCAATGCGCTCCAGAGTGACGCTTGGGAGAAAATAGAACAGCAAGACTGGTTCAAGAGTGCGCAAGTGATGGCCGAAGACGAACGCTTCTTCCATTGGGAATTGGAGTTCCCAATTGCGTTCTACGATCGAGATGGTATGCGGAAGGCGGATGCCGGCTTTGATGCAATAATCGGAAACCCTCCGTATGGCAAAAAGATGTCCAACGTAAAAAAGAACTATTTTGATCTAAAGTTCCGTCATCAGGAATATCAACTAGATAGATACCTATTATTCATCGAAAAATGTATAAACATATCAACATATTCTTGCAAAATTGGGTTAATTATACCAAATACTTGGTTAACTAATTTAAAATTTGGTAAAATAAGGAATTTAATATTTGACCAAACTTCCATCCATTCTGTTGTAGGTTATGAACAAACGGTGTTTGAAGATGCTACGGTGGAAACTATTTCTTTGGTATTCTCAAATAGAAAACCTATAAATAATGTTATTAACATCGAGAAAAAGATATATGATAAAACCCTATCACAATCTCAAATTAAGCAGGAATTGCTTCAAGACGAGGATGGTAATTCGATAAATATCTTTGCTGGAGTAGAAATACTCAATATTAAAGAAAGATTTAAAAATAATCCAGAATTTGAGGACATATGTCATATATACAACGGTACTAAACCTTTTGAAAAGGGAAAAGGTGATCCTCCACAGACAAGAGAAATCGTAGATGAAAAACCATATGTTTCAGATAAAAAAGAAGATGACTCGTTTAGACCTTTACTTAGAGGTAGTTTAATTGAAAGATATTTAATAAAATGGGATTCCGATTATTGGATTAGTTATGGCGATTGGTTGGCTGCCCCGAGGGATGCTGAAGCGTTTGATGCGGATGAAAAAATAGTAATCCGCCAGACTGGTGACTCACTGATTGCTGCACTAGACAATAGGCAGTTTATTGCAAGAGATAATCTTCACATGCTGATTCCATCAAAACAAAAGTATAATGCTTCATTTATATTGGCTATTATAAACTCAAAATTTGTAAACTGGTACTATCAAGAGATAATTAATCCAGAAAAAGGGGAAGCTCTTGCTCAAGTTAAAAAGGGCCATGTTGCTCGTCTACCGATCCCGACACTAAATGCCAATTATATAGGTGAAGAGCTTACATTTGAATCAGAAGACCGATCGCCAACAAATATAAGCGATTGTGAGGATATATTGGATGAAGATATATTCACAGGAAGCAGTTCGCAACAAAGCTACGACCAAACTATATTGTTATCAAAATCATTGAATATATTGAAAAAGGACCGTAGCAGTATCAATTTGAGTTTGATGGATTATCTTGGTCAATTCGAGGACGGTCCAAAATTATCAGAATTAAATTATATTCCTGCGGAAAATGTAGCAGACTCAATCGTGACTGAAACTACTGAATCAAAAAACAAACTACGAATAAGTGATCTAAAAATTAAAAGAAACGATAATAATATCAAATTGCTAATTTCGGCGAGATATAAGCCTGATGAAGAGGCCAACGAAGAGACTGACCAGTGGGGATACACGGAGACAGAATATCATGAGGCAATTGCCTTTACAAATCTGTCCGAAAATGAAGCTAAACTAATTACGGCTTTCGTTCCCGTTGCAGTCGACAAAGCGGGAGGATTTTACGGCTTCCGTGAAAATGCAACAAAAACGAATTCTCTCCTTGATCGATTAAAAGCTATAACCTTACCCAACCCTGACGATGTTGCAGAGGAATTAGAACGCTATATCGAAGTAGAAAGACGCGCTATGGAGCTTGATGAAAAAATTGAGCGAGCTGAGAATCTTATTAATAATCTTGTTTATGAATTATACTCTCTCACTGACGAAGAGATTGAAACAGTTGAGACCATACTCAAAAACGATTAATTTCGACATGTAACATCAAGTATGTGCTCTAATCAAGATAACCACGACAGTTTGAAGCTATACAATTCGTGTGAAGAAAAGCATATTACATCCAAAGAGGCATATGTATTGTCTGCTGCGAGTATAAATCCAGACAAAATCTAAAAATGGTCAATATTGTTAACGCCGTTGGATCAGGAAATCTACATTTAGAATTGGATCTTGAGCACCTTGGTGCGGACCTAAACGTCCCACATACTGAGTATGATCCAGAAAATTATCATGGTCTCTACGTCCGATTTGAGGAAGGCGGTCCATTGGTAACTGTTTATAGAAGTGGCAAATATATTATTGTGGGCAGTTCAAGTCTAAATGAACTCAATGAAATCAATAATCTATTTCTTAAGCGTGTTTCTGAATTAGAAGGAATTAACATCCCCGATAACACTGAATTTTCTATTCGGAATATTGTCAGTACCGCTGAAATAGGAAAAGAACTCGATTTAAGTGCGCTCGCGATTGGTCTCGGGCTTGAATTAGTTGAGTTTGAGCCAGAGCAATTCCCAGGACTTGTTTATCGACCACCAGAGTATTCTATTGTCTTTTTGATATTCTCCAGTGGTAAAGTCGTTATTACAGGTGCAACAGACACTGATATTGCAATAAACGGATTTGAGGACCTCCAATCTAAGATAAGTGACATAATATGAATACAATTCTATTTCAATAATGTGCAATACTAAGGGGATATAACAACATCCAATGAATAAATTAAAAGTTGTTAGTACTGTTGCAACAGGAAAGATTGATCGAGAATTTGATTTAGAAACAGTTGCAGCTGATATAAATCCATATTCACACAACTATTCAGAAAGCAAGCCTTCTGGTCTACATATGAAATTTTATAAAGATGGTCCAACCATTACACTTCATAGAAGTGGTTCCTTTAATATCCGAGGTGCATCTTGCAAACAGGAAGCATATAAAAATAAGTCTTTGTTAGAAGAAAAAATAGCTCGTTTGGGTATAAATGGGTCTATATCCGACTTTCAGATCACAAATGTTGTTTTTACTTCGGACTTAGAGGAGGATGTGGACTTAAATAAGTTGAGTATAAAATTAGGCCTAGAAAAAATCGAATATGAACCAGAACAGTTTCCGGGATTAATATTTCGGTCAGACCCGGGTGTTATTTTGGTTTTTTCAACTGGGAAGTTGGTTCTCACAGGATTCACTGGCATCGAAGAAGCGAAACAAGCACTCAACAAATTATTGGCCAAAATAACAGATGTTTGAATATGAAGTCGGTGACCGTGTAATGTTCGCTGGCGGACAGGGTGAGATCACGAAAGTCGAGAAACGACAAAACGGGAGCCACCTACTTCATGTATATACCAACGAAGGTAGGCTACAGAAGCTTCCGAGTGGACTTCCACATATCGAAAGGGTCGACTCTATTGTCGACCGTCTCACAGCCAAACAGATCGACGATCCAGTCCATCACGACCTTCGTGAGCGTGCTACCCGACTTGATCTCGCGTACCGATATGACCGCTTCCTCTCGCTGACGAACAACCGGATTGAGATCGAGCCCTACCAGGTCAAGGCTGCCTACGAAATCCTAAATTCGTATGACCATCGATACCTCATCGGCGACGAGGTCGGCCTCGGGAAGACCATCGAAGCAGGCATTGTTACAGAAGAGCTCATCGCTCGTGGTCGAGCTAAACGTGTCTTGATTGTCGCACCGGCACCTCTTACAGTTCAGTGGCAACAGGAGATGCGTGAGAAGTTCGACCGCAACTTCGTCATCTACGATCGCGATACGGTCAGAACACATCGCAAATCGCACCCAAACCAGAACGTTTGGCTCCAAGAAGACCTCATCATCACTTCAGTCGACTTTGCGAAGCAGGATGATGTGCTTGAGGCACTAAGAAATCTCGAAGAGGAATGGGACCTCGCCATATTCGACGAGGCGCACCACCTTACTGCTCGCCGATCGAGTGACGATTCGGTTGAGCGAACCCAACGCTACAAAGTTGGTGAGGCAGTCGCACACAACTCGGATGCGCTTTTGTTAATGACTGGCACGCCACACAAAGGGAAATCTGACCAATTCTACTTCTTGACCGACCTGTTGGACCCCTACCGATTCAGTCACGAATCCAAGATTGAGCCCGAGGCGCTTGAGGATCTAATGATCCGTAGGCTCAAGGATGACATGTATAAGACTGATGGGACTCGGATGTTCCCGGAAAAAAATATCGAAGCGCTCGGTGTTGAATTGTCTCCAGCTGAGCGCAAACTGTACGATGGCGTCACCGAGTACACTCGAGAATATTACAACCTTGCTCAGCAGGAGGAAAACCAGGCAGTCGGCTTCACCATGGTCATCTATCAGAAGCGACTGGTCTCGAGCATCCATGCCATCCGGAAATCGCTTGAAAATCGGATGCACGCAATCCAGAGCGACGCGGTCGATGAGGAACTTCCAGATGAGATCCAACAACTCATCCCACGCTATACCACCGAGCCAGAAACGCTGACCGACGACGAGAGAACACGGGTGGAAGAAGAGCTCGAGACGGTCACACTTACCTTGAACCAGTCGCAGATTCAAGCCGAACTCAACCGGGTTAGAGAGCTCTGGCAACAGGCAAAGAGTATCGAAACGGACTCGAAAGCCCAACTGCTCAAACAGTTTGTCGATCGAATACTGCGAGACGATCCGGACGAAAAGATACTCATCTTCACCGAGTACACAGATACGCTCGAGTACCTCCGTGACCAGATCTTTGCTGGCTACGATACCGCCCAAATTTACGGCGACCTTGACCAGGCTCAACGACGCCACGAAATGGCACGGTTCGAAGATGATGCAAATCTACTGCTCGCAACCGACGCAGCACAGGAGGGGCTCAACCTCCAGTTCGCCCACATTATGGTCAACTACGACCTCCCCTGGAATCCAATTCGGATCGACCAGCGGATGGGACGGCTCCACCGTTATGGGCAGGAGCACACAGTAGAGATCCGGAACCTCTTCTTCAAGGACACTCGTGAGAGTGAGATACTCGCTCTTCTTCTCGAAAAGACCGACAAAATCGAGAAAGACCTTGGAATGCGATCCGATGTCCTTGGTCAGGTACTCGAAGATGTCGACCTCGATAAGACAATTATGACTGCGATCGCAGAAGATCAGTCGACAGACGAGGTTATTGCCGACATAGAGCAGACAGTAGCAGAGCGGAAAGAAGCACTTGAGACGGTCGAAAATGAGCTACTCATTCGTGATAGGTTCGATCTCTCCGACGAAGACGAGGAGATCTTGGACGTGATCGATCGGAGCCAACACGGCGATGTTGGTGAAGACGATATCGAGATTCTTGTCCGTGAGTTCTTCGACGAGTTCGGGGGCGACATTCGAGGCGTTCGACCGGGACCCGCTCGGTCCGAAGGTGACATCTTCCAGCTGGAGGTGCCAGGTGTGCTCTCTGGAGGCCAAGTTTCCAAGCAATACGAGCAGGCCACGTTCACTCGGAAGGTGGCTCGCGAGCAGGATGACGTCGACTTCATTGCATTGGACCACCCGCTTGTCCAATCGCTTATCGACTTCTGCCTCGAATCGGATCGGATCAGGGGTGATATTGCTGCCAAGGTCGCAGCCGACGAGGAGTCCGCACCAGGCATTTGCTTCACATACCGCCTCGGATATGTCTCGGGTGCAGGGGACGCCGTCACGGAGAAGCTAGCCCGGTTGTACGTCACTACAGACAGTGACGTGACTAACGAGATACCAGAGTACAGCGATACGTTGTCACCGAGTGAGATCGGCCAATCACAAGAGCTTGATCAGCTGGCAAGGATCGCTGAAGAGCTCCACAGTGTTGCCGATATGAGGGCATGGGACGAGGTTGAATTATTCGCTAAAGAAGCTCGCGAAGAGCGTGAACGCGAAGTCAAGATCAAGCGTGACCACGCTGAGCGACATTTCCAAGAACAGATAGAGACCTGGGAAGAACGACTGGAACAGTACCGAGCCCAAGATGGGCCAGACAAGGACATGTCAGCACCGATCGGGAATGCCAAACAAGAACTAGACTCGCTCCGTCGCAAACGTGAAGCTGAACTCTCTCGATTAGAGGAAGAGCGACATGTGACCCCGGAAGAACCGGAACTTGTGACGGCCACATATGTTATCTCTGACATCTGAGACCCGACTGATTGGACGAAACTTAGTGCCATACTAAACTCAAACACCACGTAGAGCGATTCTATGTCTTGATTCCGCCCAAGGTATAGTATTGTGAAGGGAATTGTTCTGGTACTACTAATCAGGATACGACTATAGGATCTGCTGATAGTGATTAGCGACTTCGCTTAATTTTCTACTACGGACTCTGAGGGTATCCCCAGTTGCTTCTATTTGATTCATTCACCCACTGGTTAGATGACGTTGCTTGTTCCCCCCCCACCCCGTGGCAATCACCTCCGGTTCAATCGGACAAATTGTGGCGTTGAGTGGTGTGTGGGTTACACGGCCGATCTACAAAGTCGTTTACTCAAGCGGTTCCTCTGCGAGGTCATCAACGCGGTCAATCCGATTCCCGGTAGACTCTGAGACCCGTTCCGCTTGCCAACTGTCAAAAGAACCCAATTCAGTCATACATATGTCGTATAGTTCTTTCATTTTCTTTGCACTATACGATCCTGCGATTTGTTCGACGAGTAGTTGACTATCGGTTTGGATATGAAGTGTCACTTGATTTGCGTCAAACCTATTTTTGATGTCTCGGACGCCATTGATCACTGCTTCGTATTCGGCACGGTTGTTCGTGAATTGATCGCCTTGGCCGATGTACTTCGACTCTTCTACGATTACTTCGCCATCCTTCTCAATCAGATATCCGATCGCTGCTTCCCGAATCTCGCTATTTTGATTATTCTGACAAGCGCCATCTGCTGCTAGTATGATTTTGTTTTGACTACTCATACAATTGGATGATTCGTGGAAGTCGACTAGCACTACTTCTGGGGTTAATCCGGCAAGCTGATTGCCACGGCTGAAGAAAGAGAGCAATGAAAGAACTTGCACACGACCACGGAGATGCCGCAGGGTTTCTCAGAAGGTATCAAGCGTG
>NZ_JAQFWV010000058.1:0-20706 GCF_056175805.1 Halohasta sp. A2
CGGAGTCACCACGCTCTCTCCGTCCCAACGAGGAGCATACGAACCCGCAAGTTGCCTTCGTGGGCTGGTAAGCGATACCCCCAGCGCGAGGAAACCTCGCCGTTTACGGCGAGGAGGATGTCATCACGAGCCGACACCATCGAGCGCAACCACCATATCCCCCGCGTGTCTCACCGTAGGTATGAGCAACACACGCGCGGCCGCGGTCAGCCGCGAGACGAGCGAGACGACCATCGACGTCACGCTGGACCTCGACGGCGATGGCGAGTCGACCGTCGACACCGGCATCGGCTTTTTCGACCACATGCTCACGGCACTGGCCAAACACGGCCTCTTCGATCTCACCGTCCGCTGTGACGGCGATCTCGCCATCGACGACCACCACACTGTCGAGGACGTCGGAATCGTTCTCGGTGAAGCGCTCGACGAGGCACTCGGCGACAAACGCGGCATCGTCCGCTACGCCGACCGACGGGTGCCGCTCGACGAGGCGCTTGCGTCGGTCGTCGTCGACGTCAGCGGTCGACCCTACTTCGTTTTTACTGGTGGGTTCTCGCAGGACCAGATCGGTGACTTCACGAGCGACATGGCCCGACATTTCGCCGAATCACTCGCCCTGAACGCGGGGTTGACGCTCCACGCCGAGATTCTGGCGGGCGACAATGCTCACCACGAGGTCGAGGCCCTATTTAAATCGTTGGCCCGTGCTCTCGACGATGCGACGCAGGTCGACGAGCGCCGCAGCGACACACCGAGTACCAAAGGCGAACTCTAAGCCGGATGCACTGGTATCTCCCTTCAGTAGGTGGCTGCTAACCATGTTCGACGAGATCATGGGGAAGTTCGAGGGCAGTCCGAGCCAGCAGGCCGTCATTCGCCTGCTGCTCGAACGCGGCTTTTCGGTCAACGAGGAGGGTCGGGTAGTCTCGGGTGGCATCGAGATTCCCTACACCGGGATCGCCCGCGAGATCGGCGTCGACCGCCGGGTGGTCGACTCCACCACGGACGCGATCCGCTCGGACCCCGAACTTCGGCGCATCTTTGCCAACATCTCGGCGATTCCGAGCCTCAGAGATCTCGCGCCCGTTCTCGATCTTACGGTGATGGCCGTCGAGGTCGACGCCGCCGACGAATCGGGCATCGTCGCCATCGTCACCGATCTCATTGCGGACCACGAGATCTCGATCCGCCAGATCATCAGCGAGGACCCCGAGTTCACCGACGAGCCGCGGCTCCACGTCATCACCGACGACGAACTGCCCGGCGACCTCCTGTTGGCGATCCGTGAGCTCCCGTTCGTCCGCCGGGTCGAGTTCTGATGGCCCAGTCGACGATCGAACGGCTGTGTCGACTGCTCGCGATTCAGGCCGCGCTCGTCGTGGCAGCAGTCCATCTGCTGTGGGCGGTTCCCCGCCTTTCGGTCTCGGTGTTTGTAAATCCGGTTGCCGACGCCCGGCCGTTCCTGTTTATCCCGGCCGCACTCGTGCTCGTCGCGATTGCGGCGGCGCTGTTTCGCGGCTACCGCTACCGTCGACTCAGTGCGCTCGGCGGCGGCACGCTCGCCGCCCTCTGTAGTGGTTATCTACTCTGGATTAGCGACCCTCTACCCGTCGCGCTGGCCGGTGATCCGCTCGCGCTGATTTCCAAACTCGCCGAACTCGTCGGCATCGTGGCCTTCGGGCTGCTGTTCTACCTGCACCACCCCGACCGACACGGTTCGCCGATCGAACGCGTCGACCAGTAGCGCTTTCGTAGCTGCTTTTTCGGTATTTGTCGACAGGGCTTACTACCCTGCCGGATAACTCTGCAGTGTGACAGAGACGTTTCGCACCGTCGCCGGTCGCGGCGAGGCCACGCTCGACCGACAGGGTTCGGCGTTCATCGCACTCGTTGCCCCGGTCGACACCGTCGAAGAAGCCGAGGCTGTCATCGAGGAGGTGCGGTCGACCTACCCCGATGCGACCCACCACGTTCCGGCCTACCGTGTGCCGGCAGGAGAGGTCTCGGCCGACCGGCTGGGCGAGGTCATGCTTCGCGAGTGGTGTAGCGACGACGGCGAGCCCAGCGGCTCATCGGGCAAGCCAGCGCTCAACGTACTCGTCCAGCAGGACCTCCAGAATCTCGTCGCCGTGGTCACGCGATATTATGGCGGCACTAACCTCGGTGTCGGTGGATTAGCCCGCGCCTACTCCGGCGCGGTCAAACAGGCCGTCGACGACGCCGGCATCGTCGAAGAAGTTCCTCACGATCGGTTCGAAGCGACCGTCGAGTACGACGACTCGGGCACCGTCCGCGGGATTTTGGAGTCCGAAGGCGTCGAGTTCGAGGCGAACTACGGCGAGCAGGCCAGATTTGCGGTTCGTGTCCCCGTCACCGCGGCCACCGACCTCCGCGAACGCCTGTTGAATGCGACGAGTGGGCGCGTCGAGATCGACTAGTTGTTTTATGCAGTCCGGAAGGCTCTGTCGCCGGCGTCACCCAACCCTGGGACGATGTAGCCGTCGTCGTTGAGTCGGTCGTCGATCGCGACGGTCAAGAGATCGATGTTGGGGAACGCCCGGTCGACTCGAACGAGGCCTGCTGGCGCTGAGACCGCCGAGAGCACGAAGAGGTTCTCGTAGCTGTCGGTCACATCGAGCACGTAGTCGAGGACCTTGCACATCGTCGACCCCGTCGCCAGCATCGGATCGGCGACGATCACGGTGTCCTCGGGTGTTATATCGGGAAGCTTCACGTAGTCGATCTGGATTGGAAACTCGCCGTCGTCGTTCATGCCGGCGCTTTCGTCGCGTCCGGCGGAGATGACGCCCTGTTTGGCCCGAGGGAACGCCTTCAACAGCCCCTCGACGAACGGCGTTGCCGCCCGGAGGACGTTGATGATGACGACGTTGTCCAGTCCTTTGACGCGTTCGCCAGTCGTCTCTGTGAGCGGTGTCTGAATCGGGACAAACTCGGTGTCCATCGCGCCGTCGATGATCTCGTAGCCGCAGATTCGGCCGAGCCGCACGAGGCCTTTTCTGAACGCGACCTGTTCGGTCTCGACCGACCGCAGCGTCGACAACGTGTCTTTCGCCAGCGCGTGTGTGATGAGATGAGCGTGTTCCCGGGTTTCGATCGCCATATCGGCTATCGCGCGCTGACTGGTAAAAAACCGGTCGACTGCCGGCCGCCCGGACCCCTACGGCTACATGGCTGTGGTACGTTCCTCGGCCATGCACACCGCCGAGCGCATCACGCTCGCCCGGCTTCCCTCCGGCGTTCGCGTCGAGACGACCGTCCACCGCTACGGCACCGGCGAGGGACCGACGCTTTATATACAGGCCGCCCAGCACGGCCGCGAGATCAACGGCACCGAACTCCTGCGGCGGCTCCACGGTCGACTTACTGAACCCGGCGCACCCGAGCTCCCGGGTTCCATCGTCGCAGTCCCGCTGGCCGATCCGCTCACCTTCGACCGCGTTTCGTACACCACTCCCGAGCCAATCGACTCGGCCGCACCCAACATGAACCGGTGTTGGCCGGGCGACCCAGAGGGTTCGATCCACGAGCGGATGGCTGCCCGGCTCTGGGAGGAGGCGAGCGACGCCGACGCGATCGTCGACCTCCACACCGGCAGTCCCGAGATGCTCACGCACACGGTTTACCTCCGCGGTAACGACGACTCTCGGCGGCTCGCCGAAGCCTTCGGAACCGATCTGTTGGTGGCCGAAGCCGCAGGCGAGAACGCTGACGCTGAATGGGACACCCGTGATTTCGACGGGAAGCTCCGGGTCGCGGCGACCCGCGAAGGAATCCCCTCGATCACGCCGGAACTCGGCTCGAACAAACAGTTGGGCGAGGTGGCGATCCAAACCGGCCTCGACGGCCTCTTTGGCGTCTGTCGACACCTCGGCCTCCTCGATGGCGAGCCCGAACCATGGGACGGCATCCGCGCGCGGAACCACCTCGGGCGGGTCCGGGCCAGCGATTCAGGACTGTTCGTGGTCGACCCGGGCGTCGACCTCGGAATGCACGTTGCGCCGGGCGACTCACTCGGGACGGTGTACGAGCCGTCGACCTACGAACCATTACAGGAGGCCACCGTCGACCGCGAGGGGATCGTCTACTCGATCGCCCGCGAGGCGACTGTCACGGCGGGCCAGACGCTCGTTGGGATCGCCAAGCGGCTCGATTGAGCCGAGATCTCAAGAACGGAATCCTTACTTACCGGGTAGTGACTCGTGGGATTATGGATCTCTCGGACCAACACATCCTCGTCACCGGCGGCGCAGGCTTCGTCGGCTCGCACCTCGTCGCCCGACTGCTCGCCGACGGCGCGGCCGTCACGGTCGTCGACAACTGCTCGAACGGCTCGCGCGACCGCGTCCCCGACGATGCCGAGTTCATCGAACGCGACCTCACCGACCCCGACGCGCTCGATGGCGTGCTCGACGACGTCGACCGCGTGTTCCACCTCGCCGCGTCGAAACTCGTCAACACCGACCGCCCACACGCCCAGTTCGAGGACAACACGCGGATGACGCTCACTCTCTTGGAGGCGATGGCCGACGCGGGCGTCACCGAGATCGCCTACACCTCGTCGTCGACCGTGTACGGAGAGGCTCCTCGCCCCACCCCTGAGGACTACGCGCCGCTCGAACCAATCAGCGCATACGGCGCGAGCAAACTCGCCGACGAGGGCCTGCTGTCGGCGCGGGCCCACAGCCACGACCTGACCGTCTGGAACTTCCGGTTTGCCAACGTCGTTGGCTCGGGGCTTCGCGGCGCGGTGATCCCCGACTTCATCGAAAAGCTCAGCGAGAACCCCGAGACGCTGACGATCCTCGGCGACGGTCGACAGGAGAAATCCTACCTCCACATCGAGGACTGCGTCGACGCCATGCTCCATATCGTCGCCACGGCAGAAGGGGCGGTCAACACCTACAACCTCGGCACGCGGACGACGACCTCGGTCGACCGGATCGCCGCCATTGTGGCCGACGAGATGGGTCTCGATCCCGACTACGAGTACACCGGCGGCGACCGTGGCTGGACCGGCGACGTCCCCAAAATGCGGTTGTCGATCCAGAAGCTCTCGGCACTAGGCTGGGGGCCTGAACTCAGCAGCGACCTGGCCGTCCGCCGGTCGACGCGCGAACTCATCGACGAACTCTGCTGATTGTTTACGTTCACGATTCTGCCGGTAGCCGTCTCAGATCCTCCACCAAATCGAGTTTTAGGTGGGCTTAAATATCTCCGCTCGAACCGGGTGAGTATGATTCGAACCGGCCGTCGGTGGGCCGCGGGCCTGCGAGCCCTGCTGACCCGACGCCGCCTGAGTATCGTGGGCACTGTTGTTGTCTTTGCTGGGCTCCTCGTCGCGCTCCGAACGGTCGACCTGTCTGCTGTGGTCGCCGATATCGGCCGCGCAGATCCGTGGCTGCTGGCGGCGGCCATCAGTTTATATACGCTCTCGTGGCCGCTCCGGGGCAAACGGTACAGCGACGTGCTGTCGACGACCGGCCACTCCCTCGGGACGGGATTCCTCACGCTCACGGTATTTGTCAGCCAGACGGCGAACCTCGTGCTTCCGGCGCGCGCTGGCGATGCGGTACGGGCCTACGTTCTCAACGCTCGGCGCGAGGTTCCCTACCCCACGGGCTTCGCGTCGCTCGCGGTCGAGCGCTTGTTCGATCTGGCGGCGATCGCGGCACTCGGCGGTGTCTCGACGCTCTGGCTGACGGCCGCCGGTGTCGGGCCGCTGGAACTGGTTTCGGAGGCCGACGGCGGCCGAACTGCATTGGTTGCTGCCGCCGGTGTCACCGCGTCGACGCTCGCCGTCGGTGTGTCGACCATCGTTGTCACCCGCTCGCGACTCCGCCCGGGCGCGCTCGCCGAGTGGCTCGTCGACCGACTCCCACGGCTCCGAACCCCGGTTTCGGTGCTCGCGAGTTTTGCCCGTGATATCGCGGTCGTCGCCCGGAACCCCCGCGCGATAGCGCTCATCGGTGTGGGGAGCCTCGTGATCTGGGCGCTGGATGTCGCCACCGCGATGCTGGTGCTCGCGGCGCTCGACAGCGGTCTCGCCTTCGGGCAGTTGCTCACGGTCGGGACGCTCGCAGTCAGCGTCGGCAACCTCGCGAAAGTGCTCCCGCTGTCGCAGGGTGGGATCGGTCTCTACGAGGCCGCTTTCACCGCGCTCGTCGTCGGACTCACACCGATCGGTGCAAGCACCGCCCTCGCCGCGGCGGTCGTCGACCACGCGCTGAAAAACGCTGTCACGCTCGTCGGCGGAGCGGGAGCCATTGCCCTCCTCGGCATCTCGCCGTCGACGGCCGCCAAACGGGGCGCTGCCGCGGAGTCCGCCGCAGAGCCCACTCAGGGGCCGCCTTCAGGGGACACCGACAATCTTTTAGGATCGCCTAAAAAGGATTGAGTATCGAAATGAGTCAGAACATCTGCGTTATGGTGCCGACGATTCGCGAGTACGAGTGCATGCGGTCGTACTTCCAGAATGCCCGCGATCACGGGTTCGATCTCTCACGACTCCACGTCGTGCTCATCACCGAGGATTTCTGTGATACCGACGAGATGCAGGCGATGTTAGACGAGGAAGGCGTCGACGGCGAAGTCTTCGACGGTTCGCGCCGCGAGGAATGGTTCGACGAGCACGATGTCGCCGAGTACAGCCACATTATTCCGGCCGCCAGCCACGCCGAGACCAGCTTCGGTCTCTTGTACATGTGGGCCGGAGACTGGGACTACGGCTTTTTCATCGACGACGACACCCTGCCGCACGACGAGTGGGACTTCTTCGGCACCCACATGGACAATCTCGCCTTCGAAGGCGAGATAGAGTCGGTTTCGTCGGACGAACAGTGGGTCAACGTGCTCTACCAGAACGCCGACGAACACGATCTGTACCCACGGGGCTACCCGTACGCCGCGATGCACGAGACCGTCGACACCGAGCAGACCGAGGTCGACAACATCGTCGCTTCACAAGGGCTGTGGACCAACGTGCCGGACCTCGATGCCGTCCGGATTCTGATGGACGGCGACCTGCAGGGACAGGCCCAGACCCGCACCACGGTTGAGGACTTCACGGGTGATTTCGTCGCCGCCGAAGGCCAGTATCTCACCGTCTGCTCGATGAACCTCGCCTTCGAGCGCGAAGTGATTCCGGCCTTCTATCAGCTGCCGATGGACGAAAACGAGTGGGACGTTGGCCGGTTCGACGACATCTGGTCGGGCGTCTTCCTCAAGCGCGCCTGCGACATCCTCGGCAAGCAGATTTATAATGGCCTGCCGCTGTGCGAACACAACAAAGCCCCGCGCAGCACCTTCGATGATCTGAACAACGAGGTGCCGGGGCTCGAACTCAACGAACACCTCTGGGAGATCGTCGACGACGTCGACCCCGACCTCACCGACGTCGACGACCCGTACGCGGTGATTTTCGAGGCGATGGCCGACGAACTCGCCGAGGGCGACTGGTCCGACTACAACAACGGCGCGTTCTTCAACTACGTCGGCGAGTTCATGAACGACTGGCTCGACTGCCTTTCGGCGCTCGAACAACCCGCAAACCCGGCAACGAACCGGTGACTATAAGTCGATTTAGGTCGCCCTAAAATACATGACTCAACAACACAACACGTCCGACGGTTCGAGCCGTCGACGGTTTATTGCAGGATCAGCAGCGATCGGCACGGTAACGCTCGCAGGCTGTACTGGCCTGATCGGCGATCAAGAGGGTGACGACGAATCCTCCGACTCACAGGCTGGCCAGATCGGATCGGGCCGAGAAGGTAGAGACGCTCCCGGCGGCACCCCCGTTGCGGAGTTGCCGGATCTGGAGGGCGAACTCGAGATCTACTCGGGGCGAGCGGAGTACCTCGTCAGCGAGCTGATCTCCTTCTTCGAAGACACCTATCCCGACTTCGAGCCCGAGGTTCGGTACGGTGACGGCAGCGAGCAGGTTAACCAGATTCAAACCGAAGGCGAGGGCTCGCGCGCCGACGTCTTCTACACCGTCGACTCCGGGGGTCTCGGCGCGCTCGAAGACGAAGGACTCACGCGTGAGTTGCCCTCGGAGATCACCGACCTCGTTGGCGGTGAGTTCCGGAGCGACGAGTGGACTGGAACCTCGGGCCGAGCTCGGTCGGTGCCGTACAACACCGACGCCTACAGCGAGTCCGACATTCCTGCTAGCGTGATGGATTTCCCCGACTTCGACGGCGATATGGGATGGGCTCCCTCCTATCCCTCCTGCCAGGGGTTCGTCACGGCGATGCGCGAACTCGAAGGTGAGGAGGCCACCCGCGAGTGGTTGGAGGGAATGGTCGAAAACGGCATCGAGGAGTACCCCGACGAACTCGCGGTCGCTCAAGCTGTTGCCGACGGCGAGCTTGACGCCGGATTTGGCAACCACTACTACATCCAGCGCGTTCTCGACGGCTCGTCGGATGCACCGATCGAGACTGCCTTCACCGAGGGTGATGCGGGCTCGATCTTCGACGTTGCGGGTGCGGCGGTCCTCGAAAGCACGAGCGATCCCGAACTCGCCGAGAACTTCGTCCGTCACATGCTGTCGGCCGAAGCCCAGGAGTACTTCGCGGTCGAAACGTTCGAGTACCCACTGATCGAGGACGTCGACCCCGTCGGCGGGCTGCCGCCGATCGACGAACTCGACGTGCCGGATCTCCGCCTCGCCGAGCTCTCGGACGTCGAAGCGACGGTCGATCTGATGCGTGACGCTGGCGTCGACATTTAACAAGCCGTGGTTTTCGACTCCCTTACAGCGCGCCTTTCGGCGGTCGACCGTGAGCAGTGGTGTGCGGTCGGCGTCGCTGCGCTGTCGGGGCTGATCGTTTTTGGTATCGCATCGGTCGTCTTTCGCTACCACTCGACGAACCACGACGAGGGCGTCTACCTCATGCAGGCGGCGATGCTGTTGGAGGGCCAGTTCTTCTTAGAGGCGGGCGGGCTCACCGACGCCTTCCACCCGTGGTTTTTTATCGAGGACGACGGCCAGCTCTACTCGAAGTACGGCCCCGTCCCGGCGGCGATGTTCGCCATCTCGATGGGGCTGTTCGGCGAGCCGCGAGTGACGCTGGCGGCAATCGCTGCCGCGTCGACCGGCCTCGTCTACCTGCTCGGGTCGATGGCCGTCGACCGACGAACTGGGATCGTCGCGGCCGTCCTGTTCGCGGTCGCGCCGATGACGCTGTTTACCTCGTCGGTGTTTTTGCCCTACGCGCCGACGACGCTCCTGAATCTCGCCTTTGCAGTCGCCTACCTGCACGGTGTCCGCACGCGGTCGACGCGAGCGGCGGCAGCCGCCGGTATCGCCGTCGGCCTCGCGTTTTTCGCCCGACCCTACACGGCCGTCCTCTTCGCCGCGCCGTTTATCGGCCACGCGCTGTGGACCATTGGCCAGTCGCTTCGCCGTGAGGGGCTCTCGACCGACGGCGCGGGCCTGCGGTTCGGATCGCTTGCCGACCCGGTGCGGCGAAACAGCCTGACTGCAGTCGGCGGGCTGGCGTTCGTCGGGCTGACACTGGCGTACAACGCCCTGGTCACCGGCTCGCCGCTGGAGTTTCCGTATCAGGTGTTCGCTCCGCTCGACGGGCCGGGGTTCGGCTCCCGGGAGATCCTCGACCACTCGGTCGACTACACCCCGGCGATCGCGGTCGAGGCCAACCGCTACGCCCTGCAGTATCTTGGCACGCGGTGGTTCACCGGCGGCCTGCTCGGCGTGGCTGCCACTGTTGTCGGCCTTGTGGCTGCCGTCCGCCGGTGGGGACGGCCCGCGGTCGACCCCACTGTCGGGGTACTGCTGGCTGGCCTGTTCGTCTCGGTGCCGTTGGGGAACCTCGCCTTCTGGGGCAACTACAACATGCTGGCGACGCTGGACGATCCCACCAACGGCCTTGTCGCCCACTTCGGGCCCTTCTACTACTTCGACCTCCTGATTCCGCTGTCGGTGTTCGGGGCGGTCGGCTTCGTCACCGGCTGGCGAGCGATCCGCGGAAGCCGACTCGTCGACCGACTGTCCGCTCGCGTTCCTGACCGCGGGGGCCGCCACCTTGGGCTCGTTGTGTTCGTGGGGTGTGTGCTCGTGGTCGGTGGGGCAAACGTGACACTGCTGGGCGAGCCGCTCGAAGAAAACATGGAGCCAACCGAGAAGTTCGAGCGGACCTACGAGCCGATCGAGGAGGCCGACTTCGAGAACGCGCTCGTGTTCATGCCGGATCCTTACGGCCCGTGGCAGAACCACCCCTTCCAGTGGATACGCAACGACCCCGGCTTCGACGGCGAGGCCGTCTACGCCCGCGACCGCGATCCGGGCGAGGATTTCGCCGTCATCGACGCCTACCCCAACCGTGACTACTACCGCTACGCCTACCGCGGCGAGTGGACGCCGAGCCCCGACGACTACGTCTCGCCCAAACTCGAAGCACTCGACGTGCGCCGCGGTGAGTCGCTGGCCGGCGAGTCGACCGTCGGGCTCTCGAGCCGTATCAGTCGGGCGACCGTCGAACTCGAAACCGACGAGGGAGAGACCACCTACGACCTCTCGATGCCGACCGAGACCATCTCAGTCGACTGGACACTCACCGCCGACGAGGCGCGCCTCGATCGCGTCTCGACGGGCGACCGAACCGAGTCGATCAACAGCAGCGACGCGGCCCCAATCGAGATCGACGACCCCGACGAGGTTCGGCTGCTGGTGACGCTTGTGGCTCCTGATGGGTCGACGTTCACCTACCGTCAGGAGGCCGCAGTGCGGACGGGCAACGACGGCGACGAGGTCGAGGCGATCTGGCCGCCCGATCGAACGGTCTGCCCACTCACGACGCTCTGTGGCAGCGACGGGACGTATCTGCCTGACGATCCCGACGCCCATTCCTCGTGGGTCGACTTCGAGACGCGGCTTGCGTCGGCCGACGAGTAATCTATGCGTTATTCGGGGTTTTGTTCGGTCGACCGTGAGACGATACTGACTGCATAGCGCGGTATTTAACCAACAGAGTACTGCCCAGCGCGTTCGAGACAGTCGACGACTGGTCTCCTCACTCCGTGCCGGTACCGGCGGGCTCGTTTTTCGCGAGCGTCTCCGGATCTCCGTCGGCGGAATCGTCGACGTCCGCATGTACTGGATCGGCCACTGATTCGTCGGAACGGAGAACGACGGTATCGGCAACGTCCCACCCGATAGTGAGTTGGTCGTCGACCTCGTGGTCGGCCTTCGAGAGCGTGGCGGTGAACTGGTCGCCTGTCGGGAGACCGAGCGTGTAATCGGTGAGCTCACCGCGGTAGACGATGTTCGAGACTGTCTCCGAAACGCTGTTTTCGCCCGCGCCGAGGTGCACGTTCTCCGAACGGACGAAAAATCGCGCCGGGTCGGGCTCGTCGACGTCCGGGATCGATTGGTTCAACAGACAGTGCAGAAAGTCGATGTCGAGCAGGACGTGCTCGCCGGTCGAGAGCATCTTGTGGTAGGCTTCGAGGTTGCCGCTGACCCCCGTTTTGGCCGCGCTGAAGTTCGCTGCCTAGAACACGATGGCACGGCGAACGAGCTCACTTTGCCCGTTGCCCGTCCTACTGACGAGGGTGTCCAGTGCCGAACGGGTTTCCTCGTCGATTGAAACGGTGAGTCGATCTGTGGCTATGTGTCCGACGTTAGCAGTGGCATGTAAGAACGTGAGCATCCTGGTAGCTCCAGCACACCGTGAGTCCCTCGGTCGTGAGACTGGTCGACCGATAGCTCACCGGCGTCGTTGAGCCCAACAGGGAGTGATACCATGATGGGACGTCTCTGCCCGACGATCCTCACGCCATCCTTCGTGGGTCGACTTCGAGACGGAGTTGGATCCAGTCGCCGAAAAAGCAACGTCGGCTCCTTGCGGCTGTGGTCCAGCACCCTGCTGGTCGTCAGTGTGAACGCTACCGCGAGGCTGCTGGCGGGTTTCCAGTGATTGCTGACGGTTGCGGTTGTTCTGTGTGGGCTCACTGTTCGCCGTGAGTCGACGCACTCGACATACTAATCGTATCTAATCTGCCATTTTCGGGCCGACATTTTATTACCGTTGGGATAGTCCTCAATGAACATGGTCAGCCGATTGGCATGTAGGGTTGCACTCGTTGCTGTCATATTAATTTCGGCAACTTTCTTTATTGGAACGAACTTCTCCGCGGCCACAGAGTCACAATCTTCTGAGTTTCAGGATCAGTCGGAATTATCACCTGACAGTCAAGAACAGCTGGCCTCACAAACGGATGGGACCACCGTTGTAACATCTCATTTAGAAGAGGGGAATATCCTCGCGTTGAATCCGAATGGGACGGTCCGTTATTTCAATGACACCCATGATGGATACTGGGACGTCGACCCCGCGGAGAACGGCTCGGATTCCGTCGTCTATTCGGCGACTGATGAGGTACACGATGAGTCTCGCTGTAGCCCCGTTGATGACGAGGAGTACTGTATACGACAATCGATAGAGAAAGCCAATCTCACAACTGGCGAAACCGAAGTTCTCTACTCTCGAACCGACCCGCGCTATCACGCCAGTGAGTGGCACGATATCGACCAAGTCAACAGCACACACTATCTCGTCGCCGATATGTATGACGATGAGGTGTTTATGGTGAATACGAGTAGCGGAGTTGTCGAGTGGGAATGGAGTCTGCAAAACCATTTCCCACTGAGTTCCGGTGGTGAGTACCCAGTGGATTGGGCCCACCTGAACGACGTCGAACTGCTCGATGACGGTCGCATCATGCTCAGTCCGCGCAATATGGACCAGGTCATCTTTCTCGATCCCGACACCGGCGAGGTCGATGACGACTGGACGATCGGCGCGGACGGAGACCACGAAACGCTCTTTGCCCAACACAATCCGGACTACATTCCCGAATCGAACGGCGGCCCAGCCGTGTTGATATCCGACTCCGAAAACAATCGCATCGTCGAGTATCAACGGGAATCCGGCGAGTGGAACAAAACCTGGGAGTGGCAAGACAGTCAACTGCAATGGCCGCGTGATGCCGATCGGTTGCCGAACGGTAACACCCTCATTACAGATACGCACGGCGGCCGGATTATCGAAGTCGACACTGACGGCGAGATCGTCTGGACGCTCGATGTTCCGGTTGCGTACGAAGCCGAACGCTTGGACACCGGCGAAGAGAGCGCAGGCGGCCCCAGCGCTGCGGAGGCGGATTTACCGTCGCAAACGGTCGACGAGCCTCGTGAGACCGAGGACGATGCGAGCTCGCCCGGGATAGTCGAAACGACGGTCAATAATCTCTTCCCGTCCAAACTTCGAAACGCCGTCTCGAACGTTACTCCCGTATGGGTAGATTTCTTCGATTTCGTGGTATTAATGCTCGGTCTCTTCGCGGTCATTCTGTGGATTGGCCTCGAGTTGAAGTGGTCAGACATCACTGTTCGGAGCCCAATCACCCGTTAAAAGTGATGGCGACTACGGGGTGGGTGACCCGTGGAACTCCCGCTGGTTGAGAGCGGTCGAGATCGTCCAACGGTGCCAACCGTGCAGTTATAAATGTCCGCTCCGCTGCCATATCAGTTGAACAGCCGGTCGACACCGCCGACTGACAGCCGGTCACGCCCTTGATGACTGTTCGGCGGGCGGGGCCTGAACCGACGCCGCGATCCGGTCGTTGAGTGGGAGAGCCATGCGTAGACAGTGCTCGTCGTCGACGACCTCGAAGCCGATCCGGCGGTAGACGGCGATCGCGGCGCGGTTACGCCGCTCGACGTGGAGTTCGATGGCTTCGCGCCCGGCGTCGACGGCGGCCGCGACTATCTGCTTGCAGAGTTCGGTACCGATCCCGCGGTCGTGAAACTCAGGGTGGACGAAGACGGCCAACTCCGGTTGGTCGGCGTCGACCGGCGTGTAGACGACGTGGCCGACGGGTCCGTCGGGGCCTTCGGCGACGATGTTGTGGCCCTCTTCGAGCAGCATCTCGACCCACGACTGTCGCTTGTGGTCGACCGCGGGTGGAATCCCCTGTGCGCGGTCGGTCGCGCCGAAGGCGGCGTACATATCCGCCAACCGGTCGACATCCCCTTCGTGGGCCGTTCGGACTGTCCAGACCGTGCCCTCCTTGTCGACGAACCGTGGACAGCGAGGCTGACAGTACTCGGTCTCCCGACACTCGGTGTTGTCCCACCCGTCGTAGCCTCCAGACGAGTCGCCCATACGAAACCGTCTGTCGGCGACGACTTTAGCTCCCACAGCGGAATCCCAGTCTGTGAGAATCGGCCGTCTCTATGGTGGACAGCACGCTACGCTGAGAGTCTTCGGTATGCCTTTCGACCCGCGTATACCATCCACTCGCCGGAGTAACAGAACATACAGCCACGGAATCGCGGTCGCTGGATCGCGTCGACGTCGTCCTCACTGTCGGTTGGCTGAGCGTTGCTCATACAGCACAATAGGTCCCGCTCGTTTATAACTCTCAAGCGGTCGTTTACACAGTGTACACGAACGCCTGTCGGCGGACGTCGACGCCCTCGTTTTACTGATAATCACGGTGATCGTTGGGGATCGCTTCCGGCTCACTCGTCGACTATGTCTTGAAAATCCACCAGAGTGTGTACTGATTATGAATAGTCGACGTCCTGGCTACCGAAACCGCTCTTCCAGACAGACCTTGATGATCGACTTCGCAATCGCCGCCCCGCCCTGAATCGGATCGAGTTTCGTCTCGCCCGCGCGCTCGCGGTAGGCGATTGGTTCTTCTCGAATTTCGTAGCCGCGCATCAGCGGCCGGATGAGGAGTTCGGCCGACAGCCCCGTGTTTTCGGTCCACTCGATCGACTCGATAACCTCCTTGCGGTAGGCGCGCATTCCCGTCGTGGTGTCGTGGACGCGCTCGCCCATCAGTACGCTCGCAATCGCGGCGAAGGCCTGGTTGCCGAAGCGGTTGAAACCGGGCATCGCATCTGCGCCGTGGTAGAGCCGGTCGCCGCTGACGACGTCCGCGCCGTTGTTGATCTCGGCCAAGAATTCGGGAAGCTGCTCCATCGGATACGTGTCGTCGCAGTCGGTCGTGACGACGACCGGGCGATCCGGCGCGCTGATCGCCGCGCTGACGGCGACGCCGTACCCCTGCGGCTCCTGTTCGATCACGCGCGCGCCGAGCTCGCGGGCGATCTCCGGCGTGCGGTCCGACGAGCCGTCGACACACACCACCTCGGCCTTCCCGTCGGTGATCTCCTGAATGTCCGTGATGACCGTGCTGATGGCGGCCTCCTCGTTGTAGGTGCCCATCACGACGCTCACGTCCTCAAACGTGAACTCGCCGTCTGCCGTCGACGTTGTCTCGCTTGATTCCTCGGTTCGAGCCGCACCGTTAGTTCGTGCACCGATTGCGTCAGCCTCAAACGTTCCCTGACTCATTACCCGTCGTTTCGACCGCTCCGATATATACTTTTAGGTTCACCTAAAACAGCGCATTCGGGTTTTAGAGCGCATCATCGATGTGTTCAGCGCATTTCAGCGCAAGCGCGGCGATGGTGAGCGTGGGGTTCATCGCCCCGCCCGTGGGAAAGACAGAACTGGAGGCGATCCAGCAGTTGTCGAGGTCGTGGGTTTGGAGGGTGGGGTCGACCACACTGTCGGCCGGATCGTCGCCCATCCGGGTCGTCCCCATGTGGTGGTACGCCGGACCCGTATTGTCGGGGCCAGTCTGCCACGTAATCTCCGCGCCGAGTTCGTCGAGGATCCGTTCCTGCAGCTCGTTGGCGCGTTCGATGGTTCGCAGGGCGCGCTCGTCGACGTTCCAGTGGACATCGGGGACGGGGTTGCCGAAACTGTCGGTTTTCTCGGGGTCGAGGCCGACATAGCTGTTCTCGCGGGGGAGCTGTTCGACCAGCGCGCCCATCCCGATGTGGTTGCCGTAGTCGTCCCGAAGCCGTTCGAGGAGGTCGTCGCCCCAGTCATCGCCCGTGAGCGCCTTCTCGACCGGTGAGGGGCCGTCGTAGTTGAAAAACTCCAATTTAAATGGGGCCTGCTCGGCGTCGGCCTCGTCGTAGAACTGGTGGCACTCGCTGGTGAGAAAGCCGATGTGGTTCTGCCGCGTCGGTTCGTCGAGCAGCCCTCCCGTTCCCGCGAACAGGTGATCCATGAAAAACTGGCCGACCATCCCGCTGGAGTTCGCCAACCCGTCGGGGTACTCCTCGGAGTCCGACAGCAAGAGCAGCCGCGGCGTTTCGACGCCACCGGCGGCCACAACGAAGGCGTCGGCCTCCTGTCGGTGTTCGTCGTCAGGAGTGGCATAGACCGCTGCGGTCACCGATTCCGCGTCGTGTTCGAGTCGCTGGACCGCGGCTCGGTCGACCACGGTCGCGCCCGCGTCCTCGGCGCGTTCGATGTGCACCGTTGCGTCGTACTTCGCGCCGGAGGGACAGACCGGCTGGCAGGTGCCGTAGCCCACACACCCGCTGCGGCCGTCGTAGGACTCGGAGTTGCGGGCGTTGGGCACCGAGTGCATCGAAATTTCGAGTTCGTCGCAGGCGTCTGCGAACAGCGAATCGCTGTAGGACGGCTTGAACTCCGGCATCGGTCGGGGGTCCTCGCGCGGCGGCCCGAAGGGGTTGTCGCCGCCCGCAACGCCGAGTTCGCTCTCGGCCTCGGCGTAGTACGGCCGCAGGTCGCTGTACTCGATGGGCCAGTCGACACCTACTCCACGCTCGCTTTCGCTGTTGAAATCGTCCTCGTGGAGCCGCATCACCATCCCCTGCCAATGGAGCGTCGACCCGCCGATCCCCTTCACGCGGGCGTGGTTGAGCGGGTAAAACCGCTCGCCGGTCGCCGAGTGGGCGTCGCGTTCGGGGTCACCGTCCCAGACCGCCGGACGGTCGTAGAACGGCCGCAGGGCCCGCTCCTGTCGGGCCAGGTGATCCTCCGACGAGAACCGCGGGCCAGCGTCGAGGACGACCACCTCATGGCCCGCCTCGGCCAACCGACTCGCCACGAGCGCGCCCGCAGGCCCCGCGCCGATCACACAGACCGCCGCGTCGTCGACCGGGGTTCGATCGTCGGCTCCAGCGGCGGGCCGCGCGTTGCCGGCCGGAGGGGCTCGACTCACGCGTTCGGCCCTCCGCCCATCGTCGCTGAGCTACCGGAGGTCGCCTCCGGCCCCTGCCGGTAGCTGTCGATCCCCCCGGCGTGGCCCTGTGGGTTCTCGATTCCCACGAGTTCGCCGCCCGTCGGCGAGGTATTGAGGGCCAAGAGGAGTTCGTTGACGACGTAGTAGCGCACCCGCTCGGCGGCCGATCCGTCGGGGTGTTCCTCGGCCGTGTCCGCGCCGATCCCAGTCAACACCGACTCGCGGTCCTCGGCGTCGAGGTCGGCGAACGGCCTGTCGTGCCACGACTCGGCGCGGTCGTCGAGTTCGCCAACGGCCGCCGCTAGCCCGTCGGCGTGCGGGCCGTCGTCGAGTCGCCCCTCGGTGAAGGTCTCGACGAACTCCGGAATGCCGTCGACTTCGGAGGGGTACAGTACCTCGGCGGCCGCGGTCAGCGTCCCGATGAGTGCCTCCTCGTTTGGACCACCATCGCCCTCGTCGGTGCCCGTTTCGGTAGCCTCGCCGACGATGTCGTCGGCCGAGGGGGTGACACAGCCCGCGGTCGAGGCGGTCACGCCGAGGGCCGCCAGCGCCGCGACCGCGTCCCGTCGCGTTACGTCCATGGACGGATTAGGCAAACCTAAACCTTATATCCGTTGGAATACGACCGTCGTCTGAACGGGACGGACGATCCGACAGGGTTAGTCGTTCGGCCCATCGACGCTTCGATACCGTTGCCAATGCATCGACCTGCCACTGATTGCCGCCTACACCGCAACCGATGACAGTACGTGACCGACTGACGACGACCGTCGACGGCCCCGATAGTCGTTCGCTTGGCCTCCGGCTCGTCGCCGGGGCGATCGCTGCGAGTATGCTCCTGCCGCTGACGTGGCTCTTCGTCGAGGCCGTTCGGGTCGACGCCGAGCGGGCGTGGGGCCTCGTTGCTCGCCAAGCGACCATCGAGACGATCATCAACAGCCTGTTGCTGATGGGCGGGGTCACGCTGTTTTCGATCCTTTTGGGCGTGCCGCTGGCGTGGTTGACCGTCCAGACAGATATCCCCTTCAAGCGGTTTTGGTCGGTCACCGTCGCCCTCCCGCTGGTGGTCCCGAGCTACATTGGGGCCTTTACGTTCGTCTCGGCGTTCGGCCCTCGCGGGGAGTTCCAGTCGATCCTCCAGCCGCTGGGCATCGAGCGCCTGCCGGAGATCTACGGCCTTCCCGGTTCGATTCTCGTCATCACGCTTTACACGTACCCGTATGTCTATCTCACCACCCGCGCCGGGCTGCTCTCGTTCGATTCCTCCCTGTTGGAGGCCGCCCGGAGCCTCAACCACGGCCGCTGGGCCGCCTTCCGGAAGGTGACGCTGCCACACGTCCGGCCAGCGATCGCCGCGGGCGCGTTGCTTGCGGCGCTGTATTCGATCTCTGATTTCGGGACGCCCGCGATCATGCGGCTGACGGTGTTCACCCGGCAGATCTTCGTCGAATTCAACGCCTTCAATCAGGACTACGCCTCGCTGCTGTCGCTCCAACTGCTGGGGATCGTGCTGGTCGTCCTCGCCATCGAATCGCGGATCCGTCCCGGCGATACGGTTCACAGCGATGGCGGCGGTGGCGGTGTCGACTCCGAGGCCTCGCAGATCGAACTCGGCGTCTGGCGCTGGCCCGCGATGCTGTTTCCGGCGGCCGTCACGAGCCTCGCCCTGCTGGTCCCGGTGTGGATTCTGGGTTTGTGGCTTGTGACCGCCGACCTCTCGGCCCGCCCGGAACTCAGCCTTCAGCTGGAGTACGTCACCAACTCCGTGTTCGTCGCGGGTGCGGCGGCCGTCGTCGCCGTCGCTGCCGCCGTGCCGGTTGCCTACCTCGCCGCGCGCGACGACTCGTTCGTCTCGCGGCTTTTCGAGCGAGCGACCTACGTCGGCTTCGCCGTGCCGGGAATCGTGCTCGCGCTCGCGCTCGTCTTCTTTGCGACGGGCTACGAGGTCCTCGAACTCCCCTTTGCGCCCCAACTCTACCAGACCCTCCCGCTGCTCGTGTTCGCCTACGTCGTCCGCTTTATGCCACAGGCCGTCGGCTCGGTTCGGACCTCGACGCTGCAGGTCGACCCCGGTCTCGTCGAGGCCGCCCGGACGCTCGGCGAGACGCCGCTGCGAGCGTTCCGGTCGATCACGTTGCCGCTGGTGATGCCGGGAATCGTCGCCGGTGGTGCGCTGGTCTTCCTGACGACGATGAAGGAGCTCCCAGCGACGCTCATCCTTCGGCCAACCGGCTTCGAGACACTCGTTACGCTCGTCTGGCGCGCCCAGGAGAGCACCTACTTCCAGTATGCCGTCGTCCCTTCGGTGCTACTGCTCGTCGTCTCGGGGCTGTCGATGGTCATAATCCTCCGGCAGGGACGCAACGGGCTCTAAGGCTTCGAGCCACGTTTCCTTACTCGGATTGCGACTCGCGCGATTCGAGCCTCAGTTCGACCGTCTCCGGTTCGCCGTCGCGGATAACCTCGACGTCGACCGTCTGGCCTGGCTGGGTTTCGAGTGCGAGATACCGCAGCAGGTCGTGGTCGTTCTTGATTCGGGTGTCGTCGATGCCGACGATCACGTCACCGCCAGCTGGCACGCGTTGGCCGTCGACCGTCTCGACTCGGTCGTACGAGCGCAGGCGGTCGGCGGCTGGCCCCTCGCTGTCGACCTCGATGATCACTGCGCCGCTGACCTCGCTGAGGTTGTTCGCGGTCGCAGTCGCCGGGACGACCGTTCTGGTGTCGACGCCCATGTACGGGTGGCTGTACGAGCCGTTGTCGATGAGTGAAGGAACAACTCGGTCGGCGGTCGCTGCCGAGACGACAAAGCCGATGTTGTCGGCGTCTGCCCGGGCGGTGTTGACGCCCAACACGGCACCCGACTCGTTGAGCAGCGGCCCCCCGCTGTTGCCGGGGTTGATCGCCGCGTCGGTCTGGATCGTATCGGGCACGCGCGTTCCGCTCGGGAGTCGGAGCGCCCGGTCGACGCCGCTGATCGTCCCCGTGGTGATCGTCCCTTCGAGTCGGAGTGGCGAGCCGATTGCGACCGCGTCAGATCCCTGTTTCGGGGACTGATCCGCCAGTGTCAGTGGCTCGGCGCTCGCTGGTGGGTCATCGATTTCGAGCACCGCGAGATCCGTTCGGGCGTCCTCGCCGACGACCGTCGCCTCGCGCCACTCGCCACCTGAGCCGAACTTGACGTCGACCGACTCGGCGTCGTCGATCACGTGTTCGTTGGTGAGTAGATGGCCCTCATCGTCGTACACGAATCCTGAACCGCTCGAACTCCCGCCTTCGCTGACGACGTAGACCGTCGCCACCGAGTCGACGTGCTCCTCGTAGAGCGTCTCGCTGTCGATTCTCGGCTCCTCGGGTCCGTCGGTCGTTGGGGCGAGAATCCCTGTGGTGACGAGAACGCCCGCCGTCAGCGCGCTGCAGACTACCGCGACGATGACGACGCTGACTAAAGAACTCGGCTCTGCACGTTTATAAACTCCCTTCAGAATGGAGAAAGAGGTGGTCGATTTTTTCCATCAATCCGTCGAGGTCACGGTCTGGCTGATCGCGCACCCACGAGAACATATTGTAAATCGCCTC
>NZ_JAQFWV010000059.1:0-19258 GCF_056175805.1 Halohasta sp. A2
CGTTCTTCAGAGACACCAAGCAGGACCTCGGTTTTGGCGACTGCGAGCTCCGGCATGCCGCAGGTGCCAGTCGGCACTGGCACCTGCTGATGCTGGCCTACAGCCTCCTTAAGCTGGGTGCTGCACATAGCGCTCTTGGAACGATTCTCGGTCACGCAGCGTCGCTTCGTGCCGATATCAAACGTTCCTTCCGTGAAGGCGTCGAAAATCTCCTTTCCTGGGCACTCAACAGTCCGAACCGAAGTACCGACGAGCTAATGCAACAAATCGAGGGCATCTTCGTCTAACGTGCGAAGTCAAGTAGTTAAACGAGACGACTCGAAACGGATCTAGCCGAATCGGGTCAAATCGGATCGACTCAACTCGACTGAGGCGCTCACCGTTTCGGAATCGTCGACTGGGAAGCGTCACTGGGCAGGTGAGGCTCCCTCGATTTCGTAGTCAGGGAGTCGGTAGGCTCAAACGGATGGACTTCAAACGGTCGGCTATGTCGATACGGGGGGTCGCGTTTGACCTCGATTACACCCTCGCGGTGACGACGAAGGATCGCACAACGCTGCTCACAGAGGCGACTGCAGCCGTCGACGGTCCCGCCATCACTCGCGAGGAGTATCTGGACGTGCACCGCCAACACCTCACCTCCGAGAGTCGAACACCCGTTTTCGCCGACCTACTGGCAGTTACTGACAGCGGAGTCGAGCCCGAAGCGATGGCGACCGCCTACCGTGAGGCGATCGCCGGCGCACTCGAACCGATCGATCACGCCGAAGAGTTGATTTCCGACCTCCGGAGGCGGTACCGTGTCGGGCTGCTCACGAACGGCCCGATGGTGGCCCAGCGGTCGAAAATCCAGCAGCTCGGGTGGGACGAACTGTTCGACACCACGCTCGTGACCGGCGAGCTTCCGGCCGGAAAACCCGACAAAACGGCGTTTGACGCGCTGCTGGACGAACTTGGGACGACGGCGGGCGAAACGGTGTACATCGGTGATACACCGGTCGACGATATCGGTGGGGCGACCGAGTCGGGACTGTACGCAATCCAGGTCCTGTTCCCCGGTGGCCCCGACCGTGACCCCAGGGCCGACGCCTACATCGACCGCGACCGACTCACCAGTGACCTGCCTGCGCTGATCGACTCGCTCGGCCACGATTCGGATCGCTAACAGCAGTACAATCGGTTTTTATACTGGTCGTTCGGTCAGTTCGATATCGTCGCAGTGAACGAGCGGGAGCGAACGGTCCGGTGTCGACTCGAACTCGCCAGCAGTGAAGGTCTTGATCGTCGTGTCGTCGTGGTCTCCATGGGCCAGATACCACGGTCCAACCTGGAGATGGAGCAGTACGTCACACTCGGTACAGTAGCGGTAGCCCGTCGAGCCATGGCCGCCGTGGGCGGCTTGCCGAACGCTCTTGCAGAGGCGGTGTTTGCCCCACCACTGCTCGCAGGTAGGGCAGCTGTAGACGTAGGCGAAATCCGATCGGCGGCGCTCGTAATAGGTCGAACAGCGCCCCGGGAGATCGAGTGGCTCGATCCACGCCCGAAACGAATCACCGTGACCAGTGTCGACGGTAAAACGGCGAGCGGACGCCTGTACGTTGCGGCTCGCCGTGTCGGTCTCGGCGTGGTCGCTGTGGGCACAACCGACGGCTGTGGGCTCTCCGTCGACCAGTAGATCGATGCCCGAGTCAGTCACCGCGGCGTACTCGCCGCGATGCTGGTACTGCCAGGCGTGGACGAGTTCGTGACGAACCGTCTTCTTGCAGGCCTCAAAGCCGGCGCGCTCGTAGGTGTGTTCGGTCAGCGTGATTGTCGCCCGCCCGTCGCCGTCGTACGAACACCGGCCGTGTCGACGCTTCGCGCGCGTCGACGTCGCCCACGTGAGTTTTGTGAGGTCGACGTCATCAATCGGCCATTCGGTGTCCTGAATCACACGCTCGCCGTACGCACGGGCTCGCCGAGAGAGCTCGTGACTGTCTCCCAGCGTGCCGACCAGTTCGGCTTCGTGATCGTCTCTGAATCGCACTGGTCGCCGGTTGGGTAGCTCTCGTATATATAGTCACGGGTCGCTACTGGTCGACAGCGACTGGTTGTCACTCGCACGATGATGTTACTCGGTTTATCACAATTCATACGGGCGTTAAAATGTCGCTGGTTGATGTAGTTGTGAGGCTTTGGTGGAAATGGGTAGAACCGTAGACTGGGTGATTCCCCCTCCCCAGGCGTGCTACGCCTCCCTGCCTATTCCCCCATTTCGGCCCTCCACCTCCCCCCCCCTCCCCCTTATTGCACCGTGAATACGCCCTGCGACATCAGTCGACGGGCGATCACGACCAACCCGTTGCCGAACCCCTCGCCGTAGATGGCGTGTTCCTCGTCGGTCGACGGGATGATCGTACTCACCAGAATCTTCGAGCGGTCGACCAACAGCAGCCGACCGATGGCCGTCTCGCCGGTGTCATACTCCTCTTCTTCGAGCCACTCAAGCCCGGAGATGAACGTCGTGGCCTCGGGGATCGATTCTTGGATCGTAGCTCTGATCGCCTCGGTTGGCGCGCCGACCAACAGGTCGACGCTTCCACCCGTTTCGTTGAGTTTGCTGATCAGCCGGTCGGTCAGCAGCGTCTCGTCACCGATGACCAGCACGATTTCGGAGGTCGACTTGTCAAGCAGGTTGTTCGTTCGGGTTTCGATCGGCTTCGAGCCGGTCATCGCCCACACCTCCTGGATTGCCGACTCCTCGCCGCTGTCGACCATCTCCACTTCGTCCAACGCGTTGTGGAGTCGGTCCACGCGACTGTCGTACTGGTCTCGGAGCGTCTCGGTCGCCTCGGACAGCGAGACGGCCCGGAACTGCTGGGGACTCGAATGTTGGATCACGACGAGCCCCATCGCTTCGAGCGTCCGAACGGCATCGTAGACGCGTGTCCGCGGGACCTCGGTCATCTTGCCGAGTTGTTTTGCAGTGCCCGCAGACAGTTGTGAGAGGCCGACGAAACACCGCGCTTCGTACTCTTTGAGCCCGAGCTGTTGAAGCACCTCGATAGCCTCGGTTATATTATCTAGTGTTGCCATGGTATCGAATCGTCGGCCGGACTGAGCGTACGTACATAACGTATTCCCACGGGGATAGGCATTGTCACTTGATTCATGAAAATTATATACGGCCTCGTGGATCTATTCTGGGATCGTCTTTTACCCCCTGAAAAAGGACTCAAACGACACTACCGTTGTAACTGGGTGCGTGAATTATTTTAAATATGTGTTGTATCTACCGTCGAGCCAGTTATCGGTGCTTTCGGTATTCACTCAGTTACTCACAAAAGTAGTATATGTGTTGGGTGATTATATAGGATATATCACGAACGGATGGGCACCTGCGACTGCGAATATCTGGTCAGTCGTACTGGAGTCGACCCGCTACTGTTGTCCCCTACATGAGCCACGATCCACGATCAGATCCGCATTCAGCGGCTATCGAACAGCTCGAATCGTTTCGGTTGAGTACGTACGCTGCGCGGACGTTCGTCGCACTGTCGAGCCTCGGTTCGGCGACGGCCAAAGAGGTAAGCCAGGTCTCGGAGGTCCCTCGGACACGTGTCTACGACGCCGTCGACGAACTCCGCGACAAAGGAATGGTGACGATTCAGGACACTACGCCCAAGGAGTTCATCGCGGTATCTGCCGAGACCATTCGAACCACGCTCGAAGTCGACGCCCACCACCGACTCTCGTCGCTTACAACCGCCCTGGGTAAGTTAGAGCCGCCTGATCGGATCGTCGAACAACGCGGCATCTGGACGGTCGAATCCAGCGAGGCGATCGTCGATCGGTTACTGACGTTTTTCACCGAGGCCGACGACGAGATCGTCTATCTGGCGAGCGACGAATTCGTCTCGTCGGACCTCATCGACGGGCTGTCGAGCGCCGCCGCTCGCGGGGTCTCGGTTTCGATTGGGGGCCTTTCGGACGCCGTTCTGTCCGAAATCAGAACCAAGGTTCCTGAGACGACTCGGCTCGACGTTCCACCGTCGACGGTTCGGGCGGCTCTTGATGATCGACGACTCGAAAACCCTCATCAGTTTTCACCAGGACGATAGTACCAGTGGCTCGGAGATGGCGATGTGGGCGACGGGGAAGACTAATACTCTGGTTATTCTGCTGAACGCGTTCGGTGAGCTTTCGATCGACCTGACCTGAACTGGTCTAAAGACTTGCATCCGGTAGTAGTGGACTGTTCACATCCCAGTTGCACACCGATTCGTATCGTTCTCCGCGGCACTGTCGGTTACCCACGCAAAGATGTGGTCGACGGCGGCCTCGGTTTCGCGGACCCCATCGTGGTCGGTCGGGAGGACGAGGTTTTCGACGGCTCCCTCCAGCCGGGGGCTCGCCGGATCCGCCCAGAACACCGTGTCGTACGTGCCACGGATCGTGTAGTAGTCGACGTCTCCCGGCGTCTCGTTCTCGTTGAGTTCGGTGAGTGGATGATCCGGCAGCCGGGCGTGGTCGCCACGTAAAAACCCGCTCACTCCACACGGGCCGACATCGAGCCCGCTGGTACAGCAGAGCGTCGCCCACGAAACACCGTGATTCGCGCCGGCCAGGCTGACGACCGTCTCGACCCAGTCGTACCGGTCGAATTCGGAGAGCCAGTACCGGACGCCGGTTACACCGAGGCTGTGGGCGACGAGAATCACCGATTCAGCACCGGTGTGCGAGCGGACGTGTGAAACGAACTCTTCGAGCTGCTGGCGCATCTGAAGGTGGGTTGGCGTTCGCTCGGAGAACGTAATCGCCCACAGCTCATCACCCTGATACCCTTCTGCAATAAAATGCTCACAGGTGTCGACCCAATCGTTCGCATCGCGGCGGTTGCCGTGAACGAACACCACCGGCACGTGATCGACCCCCGCATCCGTCTCAAAGAACTCGTGACCGCCCCACCCGCCATACCGTCCACACGAGCCCCAGGGAAGCCGAGAATCGTCGGTCCGCCGACCGCCTCCGTCGACTGACGTCTCGTCAGTGCCCGACTCGATGAAGCAACTCTCGAATACCTCCTGTTGATAGGCCACAGATCGTTCGATTCCGAAACCCAGTAAGTACTCGTATGCAGGAAAGTAGCTAAACATGATCTGAGTGAATTGTGATATGGGTGTCTAAGTATAGGCCTTCTGGATTCTGAAAACAACCCTGCACACAGTTGAAAATAACCAAAAACAATTATGTATACTATATGAATGTCTTCGACAGCGCAAAAGTAGCGACTCCTGGCCCGACGTCGGATTGCAACGCCCGTCTACTCGGCGTCGGCACTACCCGTCGACATCGTCTCGCTGACTACGTCGATCGCCTCACGGCCGATCGCGACGGTATCGGCGTCGATATCGCTCTCACGTAAGTCGCTGGCGGTATACCACGCCCAGTGTTCGGCTCCGGCCTCGCGTTCGCCGGGATCGATCGTGCGGCTGTCGACGGCCGCGAAGTAGATGTGGTCGATGTGCTGGTGGCCAACGCGCCCATCGGGATGAACGTTGATATCGTAGAGCATCATGTGGGCGGGCTGTGGCAACACTTCGCCAGCCGGTGGTTCGAGCGGGGCCGTTTCTCGAACGAGCCGTGCGTCAAGACCCGTCTCCTCGCTCACTTCGCGGAGGCCCGCCTCGTGTGGGAGTTCGTCGCGGTCGACGTGGCCGCCGGGCGGAATCCGGATGCCGAGACGGTCGTGGTGGTGGAGCGCGGTGGCTCCCTCGTTGACGATATAGACAGTCGACGTGAAATGTCGCGTTGTCTCCATACGAGCCGTAGCGAGACGGCTCATTCAAAGCTACCTATTCGGCTGTCGTACGGTCAAAAGAGCATTTAAAAAGAAAGTAACGGCTGTTGTGTCGACGCGATTAGGCACGCAGTCCGTCGGCGGCGAACTCTTCGCGGAGTTTCTCCTCGTCCTTGGCTGAGTCGTCTCCTCGGTTGGGTCGACTCCCCGGCTGAGTCGACCCGTCGACGCCCGAGAGGTCCACCGAGTACCGGATCTATAGACTGTCTATCCGGCTTGAAACGACTGTTAATACCACTGACAGCGTACTACCTAATTGATCATGAAGATCAATACCTCGGCCGTACTTACCGGCTTCGTTGTAACGCTCGCCCTCGGGTTCATCAGCGGCCTGCTGTACACGGGATCGGAGGCCGTCGGTGTACTCGGCTACTGGGGTGCAATTGGCATCCTTGGTGGACTCGCCGCTGGCTACGTCGTCGGTGGTCCGATGGATTCGGGTGCGATCCACGGCGGGCTCGCAACCGTCTTCGGGTCGCTCATCGTACTCCTCGTCGCCGCATTCACGACCCTGCTGTTCGGTGGCGTGATCCTGACCCTCGGCATCCTCGGCTTCGGTGTCCTCATGCTTGCGTTCCACGCTATTCCCGGTGCGCTCGGTGGCGCGCTCGGCTCGTGGCTGAAAGACCGCCGGACCACCCCCGACTCTGTGGGTGTCCGCGCGTAGTTCAGCCTATCATTGGCCCGTTTGTAATTCATCGACTGACTGTCGACACAGTCGCCAACTACCACCTTGCGGCTGCATGCGCACTATCGTCTCGATGATACTCCGGTCGATCCTCGGCGAATCGGCCTTGACGCACTGAGCAGCGTCACTCAGTAATGCAATGAGCAGTACCCCGGGCCGTTCGCGGCGGTTTCTGCTCGTTTTTGGCCTGTTTGCGATCGTGCTCCCGGTCGTGGTGATCGTCAGCGTCGCCGCAACCCAGACGCGTCGACTGCTCTCCGAGTTCGATCCTGCGATCATCACCCAACTCAACGACATACTCGCCACCCGGTTCGGGGTCGTGTTCGTGGTCGGCGGGATTCAGAACGTCGTCTTCTGGACAGTCGTGACGTTCCTCACAGCCCTGCCGCTGGTCGGGGCCTCGGTCGTCTGGCTTCCGGCCGCGATCTATTTCCTCGTCGTCGGTCGACCGGTGGCCGCCCTCGCGCTGGTCGTTTTCGGCGCGGTCGTCATCGGTACGGTTGACAACATCCTCCGACCGATGGTGATGCGACGTGGGGCCCAGCTCGATCCCGTGTTGACGATCATCGGCATCTTCGTCGGCCCGATCGTTCTCGGTGTCACCAAACTCATCATCGAGATCTCCATCCGGGAGTACACCGGGTCGACGGCAGTCGACGACCCTCCTGACGCCGTCCGAGAAGAACTGGATACGGACGACTCGCAAGCAGACGATCGTCCGACTGAACAGCAGGGCAAGAGTCGGGCGGACTCCACAGATGCCTCTCGCTCGTAAAGCGATGCCGTCGAAAACAGAAAGAGCGTTAGTTGATAGACTGTGTCTGCTGGTCGGCTTCGAGCAGTTCGTGGTATCGGTTGCGGATCGTCACTTCGGAGATGTTGGCGACTTCGCTGACCTGGCTCTGGGTGACCTTCTGGTTGGTCAACAGTGAGGCAGCGTAGATCGCCGCGGCGGCGAGGCCGACCGGCGACTTACCGCTGTGGACGCCCTGTGCTTTGGCCGTCGATAGCAGTTCGCGAGCCCGACGCTCGGCCTCATCGGAGAGATCGAGACCCGAGGCGAACCGCGGGACGTACTGCTCGGGATCGGCTGGCTTGATTTCAAGCGAGAGTTCACGGGCGATGTACCGGTAGGTACGGGCGATCTCGTCTTTGTCGACCCGCGAGACGCCCGTGAGTTCGTCGAGGCTCCGCGGTGTACCAGCCTGTCGGGCGGCGGCGTACAGCGACGCGGTCGAGACGCCTTCGATCGAACGCCCCGGCAGCAGATCCTCGCTGAGTGCCCGGCGGTAGATTACTGAGGCCGTCTCTCTGACATTGTCCGGCAGCCCCAGCGCCGAGGCCATTCGATCGATCTCGCCGAGCGCCTGCTTGAGGTTTCGTTCCTTGCTATCGCGAGTGCGGAAGCGTTCGTTCCACGTGCGGAGCCGCTGCATTTTCTGGCGCTGTCGCGACGAGAGTGATTTGCCGTAGGCGTCGCGATCCTGCCAACCGATGTTCGTACTCAGGCCCTTGTCGTGCATCATCTTCGTCGTCGGTGCACCGACGCGGGACTTCGAGTTGCGCTCCGAGCTGTCGAATGCACGCCACTCGGGGCCGTGATCTATCTCGTTCTCCTCGACAACGAGCCCACAGTCGCGACACACCGTCTCACCGTGTTCGGTGTCTGTCGCGAGCTGACCGCTACATTCGGGACAGCGAAGCTCCTCGTCGGACCGTTTTGTGGTCTCCGTCGACCGGTCTCGCTGTCGGGTGTGCTCGTCGGTAAACGTACGGACGTTATCGGTCATGATTGGATGGAAGGTGGGACAGATACGTCTCGCCCACAACGTAATCTCCATCAGTATACAGATGCCCAGCCAACTTAATTGTACCCCATAAAATCACTCCAAAAATCCCAGAAAACTGCATGACTGCGCCGGGGTGAAGATCATTAACAATACCCCCCGTCACTGCGGGCGATTTTACATTTGGCTACTGGCCATAACACGTGACTGTTATGCCTATTTGTGATGGGTGGGTTGTGTGCGGAAGTCGACCAGAACTGTCCGGTGTGCGGACAGCTATTCGGTGCACAACACCCGGACCGAAACCCTTAGTGACGGGCCACGGCTCGGGGTAGATATGAGCGATTCGCCTGTCGACGCCGAAGACGTACGGCACGTCGCCGAACTCGCCCGCGTGGATCTCGCCGACGCGGAGGTCGACGAGTTCACCGAGCAGTTCGCCGACATTCTCGGATACTTCGAGGCCCTCGACGAGGTGCCCGAAGTCGAGTCCGAACCCGAACTCGTCAACGTGATGCGGGACGACGAGGTCCGAGACGGACTGACCCAAGACGAAGCCCTCCGTAACGCCCCCGAAACCGAAGACGGCTTTTTCAAAGGGCCCACGGTCTCATGAGCAACGACCACAACGCGTTCATCACCCAGTCGACCGTCGAAGTCGACGAAGTCGATGAAGACGTCGACCCCACCGACGACAGCCCCCTCGCCGGCAAAACGGTCGCCATCAAGGACAACATCTCGACCGAGGGCGTCCGGACGACCTGCGGGTCGGCGATGCTCGCCGACTACGTCCCGCCGTACAACGCCACCGTCGTCGACCGCGTTCTCGAAGCCGGGGGGACGCTCAATGGCAAGACCAACATGGACGAGTTCGGGATGGGCGGCACCACTGAAACCTCGGCGTTCGGTCCCGTCGAAAACCCGGCCGCCCCGGGCCACGTTCCCGGCGGCTCGTCGGGTGGCTCGGCAGCCGCAGTCGCCGCCGGTGAGGCCGACCTCGCGCTCGGCACCGATACGGGTGGCTCGGTCCGAAACCCCGCCGCCTTCTGCGGCGTCGTCGGCATTAAACCGACCTACGGGCTCGTCTCGCGGTACGGAATTGTCGCCTACGCCAACAGCTTAGAACAGGTCGGCCCACTCGCCAACTCGGTCGAAGACGCTGCACTCGTGCTCGACGTGATTTCGGGACCTGACAGCCGGGACGGAACGACCAACGACGGCGGCGCGGACTCCGCATACGCTGCCGCGGCCGACGGCGACGTCGACGGCCTCACCATTGGCGTCATCACCGACCTGATCGAGGGGGCCGACGACGAGGTGGTTTCGGTCTTCGAGGACTCGCTCGACGAACTCGAAGCCCAGGGTGCAGAGATCACCGAGGTCTCGCTTGAGTCGCTCGAACACGCTGTCCAGGCCTACTACGTGATCGCCATGTCGGAGGCCTCCTCGAACCTCGCACGGTTTGACGGCGTTCGCTACGGCCCCGAGGGTGACCGTGAGGGCAACTGGAACGACGCCTTCGCTGCGGTCCGAGAGGAGGGATTCGGCCCGGAGGTCAAACGCCGTATCCTCTTGGGAACATACGCGCTGTCAGCGGGCTACCACGATAAATACTATAAAAAGGCACAGGACGCCCGCGCGTGGGTCAAACAGGACTTCGACGCCGCCTTTGAGGATGTCGACGTCCTCGCATCGCCCACCATGCCGGTCACCCCACCTGCGCTCGGCGAGAGTCTGGACGATCCGCTCCAGCTCTACCTGATGGATGCGAATACGGTCCCAGTGAACCTCGCCAATCTGCCCGCGATTTCGGTGCCCGCGGGCGATGTCGACGGACTCCCGGTTGGGCTCCAGCTCATCGGTCCGAAGTTCGGCGAAGAGACGATCATCCGAGCGGCGAGCGCGGTCGAACAGTAGCAGGGTGTACTGATTCGGCGTTGGCTCGCGGCTCCGCTGGTGCAACAATAGCTGACCGGTTGACATTGCGACCGGCTATCGTCCGAGAGATAGCGGCCACGTATCGCAGCGAGGTACGTAATCGAGTTTCAGTCGATCACATCGGGTTAGATGGAGTGTCTGTTTGGACATGGTGTGAAAGAACTCCAAACAGACAACCAGATCGAAGAAGAGCATCTGCTTAATTTTGTCGTCAACACTCTCGACGAGGAACTTCCGATAGAACTCGCAGACGGTGTAAAGGTCTCATCAGAGAAGCTCTATGAGGTCCTCGCTGGCGCCAGCGCCAGCGGGACCTCGGTCAATCACATCTGCGAGACGACCGAAGACTCTCCACACGCCAATACCGTCCGTGGACACCTTACCGATCAGTTCTACCTCGATACTGTCGAGCAAGTTGGAGACACGCTGCTCCAACGGGATACTGTCGATACGCTTCCTGATCGACCGGTGGAGGTCGTCGCCGACCTCCACCTCGATCCCTACTACGGCGATGAAGACGAGACAGAAGCTCTCTACTCCTCACTGGCCAAGCGTGGAACAACGACGTTTCACGCCTATGCAACACTGTACGCACGGGTGCGCAACAAACGCTACACGCTCGCGGTTCGCCAGCTGGTCGCTGGCGAAACCTCCGGTGACGTACTCGGTGAGTTCCTCGAACTGCTTGACGGCCTTGACCTGCGCGTCAAGGCCGTCTATCTTGATCGGGGTTTCTACAACAGCACCTGCCTAGGGTTGCTGTACGCCTACAATTACGCTTACGTCATCCCGGTTGTCAGGTGGGGTGATACCATCAAAGATGAACTCAGCAGTGGTTGGAGCCGTGTGATCGAACACGAGCTAGCTGGGAAGGTGACGTTCCCAGTCTACATCGATTGTGTCTACCAGCAAGGTAGATACGACGAACATGGGGTGGCGCGTCACGGCTACGCCGCTGACGCGCCGTTTATCGAAACGCCACGCGATGCCCGAGAACACTACCGCAAGCGGTTCGGCATCGAATCGTCCTACCGATTAGCCAAGCAGAGTCTCGCGCTTACGAGCTCCCGTGACGCTGGATTACGGCTGTTGCTGTTTGTCGTGAGTCTGCTGTTACAGAACGTCTGGCGCTATCTGCACTGGATGTACGTGGCGGCGCCCCGCCGCGGGGGGCGCCGCCTCTTGGAGTGGTCGTTCGTAGAGTTCTGTGAGATGGTGCTCCGTGGGGCCTGGACAGCTCTCGGAGTTCGTCGAGCCGTTCCAGCGAACCAACCGCTCGACAGCCGGTTCTTCCGGTAGTTGCCCTTGGATTAGGGCAGCGTTGGTGAGTGGCAACGCCGTCGCGTCGGCGGCTGATCGCCGCCGACAGCGACTGTCTGCCGGTAGAACTCCCAGCCACCGTCTTGCTGGAGGCTAGCCAGCCACCGCAGACACAGATTCAGCACCTATTGGAGAAGATCGGGAGGTTCTCGATGTGATCGACTGGGATTCTATCAGGATACGCTGTGCAAGATATAGAGCTTGAATTGTGCAGGTACATTCACTTCACTCACATCCAAATATCCGTTATAATCTGTCCTATGGATTAATTGCCAATAATTAGAACTATACATTCATTACTCAGTATACTTAATAGAGTACAAATATTCCAAGGGCCATTACACAAAATTTTTCGAAATCTGTTATGTTCTTATATCGTCCAAACGTTAGTTCATTAGTTCGTTTACTAAGAGGGTTGTAAGAGACATCCGATTCAAGTTTTCCAATTTCACCCTTGTTTGGTGCTTTAAATTCTAATTTTCTTGTGAGCAAAGCATTCATTGGCCATCTTGTAAAAATCCTATAAAAACGTCTTAAGTAATTTATATCAATAAATACAATCTCATCTGAATTGTTGAATTGTGTTACTTTTTCCCCAGTTGTCCATGGTAAAATTATTGAAGCAAGGCACTTGTCATCATTCACTGAATAAATCACATAATTTCCATCATGTCCTTCAGGAATCTCTGGAGTATTCTTATGTCTACCTATTATTCCAATCAATTCATCATCTGCATTTTTGACGTGATAATCGTCACGTGTAGATTCTTCCTTATCAAATCGAAGTACAGTATTACCACGAGAGTCATCAATACGATAAATATTCTCAAGATTCCCTTCTACAATTGTATATCTGTGGTCTTTTAGCTCAATACCGAGTATATTTTTAATACCTATTGAATTCATATGGCAAAAACTAATTGCAATTTACTTATAATTTGTCATGTGTGTGATTTTTTGAGACAAGCAGACAGCACATTAGAACGATTTGCGCTGTGCATCTTGCAATCAACGTACTGATGGAATCCAGATAGGTTAGTTGGTCACGTTCGGTGATTGATCCTCCCCGTTTTGAGAATACAAATCGATAACGGGGGGTCTATTCACTTTGGACGCGAGGTGAGTGATAACAGCGGAAACAGTGGTGTGTGTTTCACTCGGTACATGGGGTGGTCGCCGCAGTCTCGTGGATCAGGTTGGTCGTAACCGCTTTATTTAACAACTCGGTTGCGGCACATAATCACAGGTCGACAGCATATTTATGTTAATTCAATATTATGTTTAGGCATGGCCACAATCGATCTGACATTGAGCCAAAAGACGATTCTTACTGCACTAACTGACCTCTATCGGGAGACTGATGACCCGATCAAGGGAGATGATCTTGCTGAAGAGGTGGGTCGGAATCCAGGGACAGTTCGCAATCAGATGCAAGGTCTGACTTCCCTCCAGCTCGTTGAGGGTCTTGCTGGTCCGAAGGGTGGGTACAAGCCGACTCCAAAGGCATACGAGGCACTTGATATTGAGCGAATGGATGATCCAGCATCCGTTCGGTTGATGCAGAATAAAGAGCTCATTGAGTCGGTCCTCATCGAAGAAATCGATCTCTCAAGTGTTCATCATCCCGACCTCTGTCGAGCAGAGATCCATCTCCAAGGTTCGATCCGCGACTTCCATGACGGTGATGAGATAGTTATTGGTCCAACCCCGCTCTCAAAACTACGGATTGCGGGGACGATCGATGCTAAGGACGTCACGAATAGTATACTCATATTACAGGTCGACGATATGCGAGCGCCTGCTGAGGAACCAGATCTATCGTGAGAAACCTGATGACGCTGTATTCAACTGAAGCGGTAGCGCGGAGTCCCCTTCCTCAAGGAACGAGCGAAGTGAGAGTAGGAAGGGGAGGAGCGCGTTCGTTTCGGCCACAACACCAGCTTATAAGTAGCCGCCGTAATACATTGAAACTGTGGCAGACGACTACGTGCGTCGGACGGCAATCACTCGCCTTTCGGTAGATGCTGAGCAACAGCAGTTGCTTGAGGAAACTATCTCCGAGTGGAAGCGTGGTTGCCAACTCGCCACCGACATGGCGTGGGGCCAGTGCAACACCAAGAGCGACATACAACCACTCGCCTACGACACCGTGCGAGAACAGACCAACCTCGGAAGTCAACACACGATTCTCGCCACTCACCAGGCCGCAGAGGCCATCACCGGCTGCATCGAACGCCAGTCCAACGGAAAGAAGGTCAGTAAACCGACTTTCACCGCACCCACGGTGAAGTACGATACCCGGACTATGACGCTGTTTGATGACGATACGGTATCGCTCTCCACTACAGAGAGTCGCGTTCGATGTGACCTTGCTCTACCCGACGCCGACGATGGCTACCAGCGGCAGTATCTTGACTCCGACGAATGGAACGTCACCGAAAGCACACTCACCACCCGCAACGGCGACTACTTTTTGCACATCGGGTTCCGCCGACACAAGAACGATACCGTTCCAATATCATAGGTAGTATATAAATAATGGCAAGAGCTATCAATATGGTTGAACTGGCGACTCGGTTTTTGTTTTGATTCATTCTGCGGATGAAAATTGATGCATAGATTGTGAGAATGTCAGACCCAGTGGGGGTGTGGCGAAACTTATTTATATTTCGTGATTAGTCAAATTCGAATTTCATAATATCCATAATTAGAACACTACATGATGGTGTATGGATATAGAAGAGAATCGAAATCTTCAGAGTAGCTACCTGTATGAAAATGAACGGAAACTACTAGCAGGCCAACAATATAGAGACGATCTTGATACCGATACAAAAAACAGAGCTCGTCGTAAGATCGTTAATAAACGACTTCCCAATCTTTCACATCGTATACAAGCTCTTGTAGATGATATTGCACTCTTAGAAGCGGGGGGATTTCTTGATTCAGAGTATGATTCAGAGGGATGGGAAAAGTTGCTGAACATCGAACCGCGAATCCATTTAAAACGAGATACTGAGTTCGTTGATCCTCATACTTGGATGCCAAATACACAATTTGATCACGAAGTTCGTTTGGGGTACACAATAGGACAAACGCTGCGGTCACTTACTTTCCTATCAGATACAAATATTAGCTACGACGAATTGGGATGGGGATTTATATTGGGATTGTTCGGTGAACCACGTTCGAATTTTGACAAAGAACACAGTCGTATGTCTAATTTTCTTGAATATTCTCATAATAAAGTAGAAAACAAAAAAGAACATGCATTAAAAATAGATGATATAATGGAAATGGAATCAATTGAAGAAGACTTATGTCAGTATTCTTTTAATAACGATCATATCCTCGGAAGTTACAGTGGTATGGGGGAAAGAATTGACAGAGCAACACTGGCAGTTAAAAAATATAAACAAGCAGATTCTGATCCATATAGACGTGAAACAACTGATTCTGACTTAGAATATTTAAACTTGTTAGAGAATATATTAACATATCCTGAAGAAGTTGTTGGCGGTGTAGAATTAATGGACCAAATCCAAAATTCGATTGAATTAATCAATAACTGCCAGAGTGGTCAGCTTTTTGCTAAAGAGGTCTTTCGAGTAGTTTGGAATACAGACAGTAGGCTTGTTGAGAGAGACAAAATCAAAAGAGAATGCAATACAAGTAAGAAACAAGTTACTGAAATAATGAATAATCTTGGGAGTGATCCCTCTTCTGAAAAATGGATAGATGAACCCCCTCTCGCCAAGAGAGAAGGAAGTAAAAGAGTAGCTGGAAAATGGTCATTAACAAATCTAGGCTATGTGGTTGGATACGCAATGTTCGAAGAGAATGGGGCCGAATTTGTTTATCGCGCTCTTGGTCAAGTTATCACAGATCAGCATGACCAGCATGAGATACATGATAGAATTTTTGACGCCATATTTGAAATATGAACGCTCATTTGTGCTCAACGAACTTTGAGCGGCGGCAATTTTTTTAATCCCTCCATCATTTGCTTGACCGGCTCGTTGTAGGTCGCATACCAAACCCACCGTCTCATCTTCGCGGTAGGTGTTTCACTTTCGACGGTGACACCGGTGGTAGCGGTGAGTCGTTTGAACCGGTTGGTGGCCGTCTGCGGCGTGATGTGGCCCGACAAGGATTGACTGACGGGAAAAATCGGCGTTTCAGTTTGAGTCCTCAAGATCGACGATACGCTGTTTGAGGATATAGAGAGTATATAGAGTGTATATCACCCCTGCCCATTCGCCATTTTGCACGTTCCTACAATAACGTGCAAAAATTCGGCTCTGGGCCGGGACTAGCTCCGGTTGAGGGCCAATATTAGCATCTCCAAGTTCATGATTCTCCTTAGTAACACGCAATGCGTAACCACATCTCTTGAGCACACAGGAGACCCGAGTAAGTCAGATTCGACTCACCACCAATGGATAATATATGCGATCTTGGGAAAGATATTTTTATTACGAGTTCTAACCAACAGCAATGACCGACATCAACGAACAGGTGGTCGATGAGTGGACATCCTCAACGACGGCTAGAGAGCGCGTCAAAGAGATACTTGAGGAGACAACTACCTACTCGAAAGTGAGCACAATCGCAGACCGCGCTCGCGTGAGTGAACCGACTACCCGAAAGTATCTCAACGAACTCGTTGAGGAGGGTTTCGGCACTACCGAACAGGACGGCCGTACTACTCTGTACAAACGTCATCAAGGTCGACTCGTCGATAGACGGATCGAAGAACTCCGCACAACGTGTTCACACCAAGAACTTGTTGAGGGCATCCAAGATATGAAAGAATCAATCGCCGAATTCCGCGAGACCTACGATGTTGAAAGTCCCGAGGATCTCGTGATCGAACTTGAACCTGGCGACGAGGGATGGAGTGATGTCGGCCAGTGGCAGTCGACACGTCGCAACCTTGCGATTGCGAAGGCTGCTATTCAAGTTGGCGAAGCACACCGATTGGCCGAGGCCGAAGTGTGACAGACGATTGGGACCAAGTCGATACGGGTGCTCCTGATTCAGATCTAATGGCACGGGTTCGAACAGTCGCCGAGGACTACGAACCACTAATCACCGCTACTGAGTTCGACGATGAACTCAATCCAGAAGCCGTTCATCTCCATCTTGACGATGGTATTGAGGCCGAGTCCGGTCGATTTGACGTTACCTGGACGACCAAGAGATACTACCGTTACCACTACACAGAGGGTGAGGATTTCAATTATCGGTATGACTGCCATCCTCGGATTGAACTTCCCGATACCCATTTTCACAAGCCACCACATGCGGCGCACGACGATGCTGTCCCGTCTTGTATAGAAGTTCAAACCGTTCGTCTTGTAACACTCGCTGTCCTCCAGCTGTGGCGCGATACAGTCGAGACTGGAGATATGCGACTACTTCAACAACCGCATCCACCGTAGTGATTTTGAACGGGTAGTGCCTCACGCAGTCGTTCAGTCAGTTTGTAATTTCAGCATGAACTAGACCTTTCTCACCCTCATTTTGACACCACTCTGTCCGCAGTTCTTTCACTTGCAATCTGGTGTGTCTCCACTCATCGAATAGATCAGAGTTGACCGAATACGCCGTTCAGCTCATCACGCATGGATTCTCGTCGGTAGCGTCGTTTTTCGGCCTCTGAGAGGTAGTTCTGCGAGACGACCTCTGTACTCGCCGAACCCTGATCGGCAGCAATTCCTTCTAGTCCTTCCATCATCTGTTTGACTGCCTCGTTGTATGTTGTGTACCAGAAGCGTCGACCCATCTTGGCGGTTGGTGTCTTTGCCTCGACAGTGACTCCCGCGTCCTCAGCAAGCCGTTTGAACCGTTCGTTGACTGTTTGCGGTGCGATATGCCCGGACGATGAGCGACTGGATGGAAAGAGGTAGCCATCCCAGTTCGGGCCATCAAGATCGACGATTCGCTGGTTGAGCACGTCGACGCCGAACAGCAGTGCGACCTCTCCAGGGCCGTTCTTACGCTGCTCGAAGACGATTCGGTTGTCCTCGTCATCGGTGAGCACGAATTGGTCAAGAGAGAGCGAGGCAACCTCGTTGGGTCGTAGACCCCAGGCTCCGAGAGCCAACACGAGGAGCTGCGACTCAATGCTTTCTGCGGCTTCGTAGATAGCCCGCATCCCGTCGGCGTCGACGGTCTTGTTGTCGGGGGTGTCAATCTCCCAGCGAAATTGATCGTTTGCCCCGTCGAGCGGATTGTATTTCGCGCCCTCGAACCGGACCTGGTGGTCGTAGAACTGCTGGATATCACCGAGGTACTTGAGCCGAGATTGATCGGTCGACAGACGGTCTTTGAGGACGTCGAAGACCTCCATACAGCGGTCATTTTCGGCTGGCCGCTCGTCGATATCATCGAGGTTTCGGGTGAGACTGTGTGGGCCATGCAGTTTCTCATAGATCCGAGCATACTCTGCAAGTCGAGAGCGTCGACTCACTACCGTCGACGGTGCGAGCTCGCCGCGGTTGCGCTGTGTTGAGAGATACGTCTGGATTGCTTCGATAGTCTCGTCACTTCTGATCCTCCAATCATAGCCGGGTTCCTCGTCGTCTCTTTGGGGGGTATTGTCGTCAAGACCAACCTCCTCGACAAAGAACTCCTTGACCGTGAGATCGTGGTGCTCGCGAAGGGTGTAGGACAGTCCAGAAAAGCCGTTGGCGGCCAACCACTCGTAGCTCGGTCGACCCTGTTTTGGGTCGTAATCGGCTTCTTGCATCGCCGGTCGTATTTCGGTGTAGTAGAAGTCGACTAACTCACTGAGTGACTTGCGGGACCACTGGTACCGAGATTCGCTCACGGGAAGGCCCTCGCTGTGTTTCGGGGTGATTTGATATCGGCCATTTTCGTTGAGTAGTGTTTATTTTACTATCATCTAATATTTTTGATTAGCTACTTGTCGTATATGGACAACACGCTAAGCAACTAAATAGGTCGGTATCGGGCCAAAACAATATAAACTGTATGATGATATAGAAAAATCACAGAAATTTTGTTGCCTTCTAAAGGACTGGATACGGACACTACCCGATCAAAGCATATGATTTCCTGAGATGAGGATCATCTGCTTAGACGACAAAGAGTATAGTACGCTGAACATAGATATCTGTGTATGACTGCTGCACAGCCTTCCACCGAAGAGTGGATTACAACTTCGCCAACCGTACTTGACGGCAAACCAAGGGTGAAGAACACCCGTATCGGTGTTCACTTCCTCGCAACACAGATTGTGGAGGATGAATCTGATGCCGATACTGTTGCCAGTCAGTACGGGATTCCGTCTGAGGCTGTTCAAGCAGCTGTCGCGCACTTCCAAGTGAAGTGTGATCCTGAGTCAGTCGTTCGTGAATGAAAGCTGAGAAGTTATGCTCGAACTGTCGCAATGCTGGTCAGCAGCACTGCTATCTCTCAGTTTTTTGGGAGAAAGGTGCGGATAGTTTGCTGTGCCCACAAACCCCGCACCAACTGGATGTATCGCGCCAAGCAACCACGGTCTTTCGGTTCTATTCTTTCGTGAACCGCAATGTCCTGAGTGTGGCACAGCCGCCGTTGGGAAAAACGGCACCTACGAGCGGCACCCGCACGGCTGTCAGTCCGTGCGGGTGCAGCGGTACTGCTGTGGTCTCTGTGGCTCGTTCTCACCAAGTCACC
>NZ_JAQFWV010000060.1:0-19196 GCF_056175805.1 Halohasta sp. A2
CCGCCGACAGCGACTGGATGCCGGTAGAACTCCCAGCCACCGTCTTGCTGGAGGCTAGCCAGCCACCGCAGACACAGATTCAGCACCTATTGGAGGAGATAGGGAGGCTCCCGATGTGATCAACTGATACTGGCACTGGTGTGCGAACCATCTTAGCCATCACGCCGATGTCTGTGTCAGCTGTCCGCCGCTGCACGCGGCGAGATGTTCTGGTTGACGTGAAACAGGTTCTCGGGGTCGTATTTTCGCTTCACGTCGACCAGCCGGTCGTAGTTCTCACCGAACAGCAGCTGTGCAGGATCCTCGGCGAACCCCGGGAAGTTGCCGTACCGGCCGCCGGTGACCGACAGCTCTTCGAACGCCGCGAACCCGTCGCGGGCCCATTGGATGTTGGCCTCGTCGTCTTCGGGATTCTCCCAGTTGGCCTCGAAGGTGAGCATGAACGGCTTGTCGCGATGCCAGAAGGCCGTGGCATCCTGTGTCACCTCAGCGACCGCACCGCCGAGCCACCAGATGTCGACCGTCGAAAGCGGCGAGGGTGCAGTCCTGTTGAACCGGATCACGAGGTCGATGACCTCGTCGGAGAGTGCTGTGAGGTAGGTCGATTTCCAGTAGTAGCGCAGGCCGTCGGGGTACTCCTCGTCGAGCAGCGTCTGAAGCTCCTCGTACCGCGTCGGTTCACTGAAGTCCATGATCGGGTCGGCGGCCTCGACGAGCGGCGCTACGACTGCCTCGGCTTCCTCTATGTCACCCCGCACGGAGCCGAAGAAGGCGATGGAGGGCTCGCCCCACAACTCGGTGGGGAACTCATCGAGTTCGGGAACGTGGGCCGTAAATGGAAGGACCGCGGCGGTCCGTGGGGCCGAGTCGATCCACTCACGGAAGCGGGCCAGCAGGCTGGCGGTTTCGTCACCGTGGTACCAGGTGAACACCTGATACACCTCGGGGCCGACGTCGTGGAGTTCGTACTCGAAGGCGGTGACCACGCCGAAGTTGCCGCCACCGCCCCGGACGGCCCAAAACAGGTCCTCGTGGTGGCAGTCGTTCGCCGTGCGAACCACACCGTCGGCAGTCACGATCTCGACTTCGACGAGATTGTCGACCGACAGCCCGAACTCCCGTGAGAGGTGGCCGTAGCCACCGTTGAGCGTTAATCCGGCGATTCCGGTCTCCGAGACGACCCCGAGCGGCGCGGCGAGGCTATACGGCTGGGTTTCGTGGTCTACGTCGCCCAGCGTCGCCCCGGCCTGCGCGCGGACCGTTCGGGTCTCCCGGTCGACGAACACACCGTCCATTCCCGACAGATCGAGCATGAGCCCACCGTCGGCGACAGCGTAGCCGGCGACGTTGTGGCCGCCGCCGTGGACGGCGAGTTCCAGGTCACACTCGCGGGCGAAGTTCACCGCAGCAGTGACGTCAGCCGTGCCGGTTGGCCGGACGATCACCGCGGGTCGACGGTCGATCATTCCGTTCCAGACCGAACGGACGGTGTCGTACTGCTCATCGTCGGGGCGGAGGACCTCCCCTCGGAGTTCCGTTCGTAACTCCGGGAGGTGCGATTCGATGTCCGAGCGTGATCGAGTAGCCATGATAGTTCACAAACAGTAATGATCGATCCGAACCGGCATAGAGATAGTTTGATAATAGCGTCGGGATGCAAACGGGTTCTCGACGAGTAGCACACCGATACCGTCGACACTACCGCCGGACGCTGTGCTTTTTGCGCACCACCGCTTTCTGTATTGTGACCTCGGAGTCCATCATCGAAGTCGCTTTGAGGCCCGTCGACCTACCAGCCAATATGAACGTCGGTGCACACGTTTCGATCTCGGGTTCGCGCGTCTCATCGGACACCGAAACCCCGGAGTACAGCGATATACGCAATGCAGTTCCCCGTCAAATGGCCTTTGGCGGCAACTGCGGCCAGATTTTCACCACCTCACCGCAGGTCTGGAAGCAGCCAGAAATTAGTGACGAGGCCGCCGAGGGATTCCGCGATCTCACCAGCGAGAAACTGGAAGGCCCATGGGTGATCCACGGCTCTTACCTCGTCAACCTCTGTACGCCGAAAGACGACCTCCGACAGAAATCCCTCGACAGCCTTCAGGCCGAACTCGATGCCGCTGAAAAGCTAAAAATCCCCTACGTTAACGTCCACCTCGGGGCCCACACCGGCGCAGGCGTCGACGGCGGCCTCGACAACGCGGCGAGCGTCATCGCTGACCTCGACGTGCCAGAGGACGTCCAGCTGCTCATCGAATCTGACGCCGGTAGCGGCACCAAACTCGGCGGCGAGTTCGACCACCTCGCAGGGATCATCGACCGGACGGACGAGGAGATCGGCATCTGTATCGACACTGCCCACACGCTCGTCGCGGGCAACGATCTCACGACGCCCGAAGCTGTCGACGAGACCATCGGCCGCTTCGACGACGTGGTCGGCCTCGAACACCTGAAATACATCCATCTCAACGACTCGAAACACGACGTCGGCACCCACAAGGACGAACACGCCCTGATCGGCGAGGGGTACATCGGCGAAGACGGCATGCGCGCCATCGTCAACCACCCCGACCTCAGGGACCTCCCGTTCGCACTCGAAACCCCGACCGAAGACGGCAAGGGCTTTTCGTGGAACATCGCCAAAACCAAAGAGCTCCGCGAGAACTGATCGGCCGTGCGCCGGTTTTCCGCCGAGTATCTCGAACAGACCCGCGAGGGGATGTGGGCCGACTCCCGCGAAGCACTCGTCGACCTCGATCTCTCGGGCCGGACCCACATCCTTGATGTCGGCTGCGGCACGGGCGAACTTACCCGTGTATTGGCCGCCGACTCAGCTGCGGAGGTCGTCGGCTGTGACGCCGACACTGATCTGTTAACAGTCGCCAGCGAGCACGTACCAGTCGTTGCTGGTGATGCACTGCGCCTACCTTTTAAACATGACAGTTTCGACCTCGTGGTCTGTCAGGCACTGCTTATAAACCTCCCCGATCCGGCCGCCGCCCTCGGTGAGTTCACTCGCGTCTCGTCGGATCTCGTGGCTGCGGTCGAGCCGAACAACGCAGCGGTGAGCGTCGACTCCACGGTGAGCGAGGAGGTCGACCTCGAAACGCGTGTACGCCAAGCGTACCTCCGGGGCGTCGAAACGGACGTCGCCCTCGGCGACCGAACCGAGGGGCTGTTCACGGAGGCGGGACTCGACGTGGTGTCGACCCGCCGCTACCGTCACGAAAAGCGAACCGAACCCCCGTACGGCGAGGCCGCGCTCACGGATGCGGCCCGCAAGGCCAGCGGCGCGGGCCTCGCGGACCACGAGGCGGAACTCCGCCGCGGGATGGAAGGCCGGGAGTCGACCTACGACGATCTGCGCCGCGAGTGGCGCGAGATGGGCCGTAGCGTCATCGAGGCGATGCAGGCGGGTGACTACGAGCGCGTCGAACACGTCCCATTCGACGTAACGGTTGGGCGGGTCGACCGAACGGGGTAATCATGGCAAACATATTTTTTAGTTGCTCAGAAAGTCTTACATATGGCTGAGCAATCCGAGTCGCAGGCTCCACCGGCGTACGAGCGGGAGCCGCCGACACACGACGGGCTACCGGTGATCGGAAACACCCATCAACTCGTTTCTGAGCAGGGTGGGCTGTACGAGGATGCCGCCAAAGGTGGCGATCTTGTCAAACTCCAACTGCTCGGCATAGGTGATTTCTATCTGGTGAGCAGCCCCGATCTCGCCGAGCGGATTCTCGTCGATGACCACGGCCGATTCAAAAAAGCGACCCAGAGCAAAGACGACCTCGGGAGCCTGCTCGGAAACGGGCTCATCCTTAGCGAGGGCGAGCTGTGGGAACGTCAGCGCCAGCGGATCGAACCCGCGTTCTACATGGGCCGCATCAAACAGTACACCGACACAATGGTCGACGAGATCGGACAGGCGGCCGCCGACTGGGAGGGCGAGCCGACCGTCGACATCGAGGACGAAATGAAGGCGCTCACGCTCCGGATCCTGATCAAAGCGATCTTCGGCACTGAGATCGACTACGAGGAGCGGGGAATCCGAGCGACGATCAAACAGTTACAGGAGCCAGGCGAGCCAGCCAACCAGCCCATCGCCCGGATGGTTCCCGAGTGGGTGCCGATCCCGATGTGGCGGCGCTACAGCGAGGGGATCGCGGAAATGGAGTCGATCATCGAGACGTTCATCGAGGCCCGCAGGGGTGAGGTCGACGCCCACGACGACCTGCTGTCGATGGTGCTTGGCGGCACCGACGACGACGGCGAGACGATGTCCGAGAAACTCGTCCGCGACGAACTGATGACGTTCCTGTTTGCGGGCCACGATACGACCGCGACCGCGCTGACGTTCACGTGGTTCCTGCTCGCCCAGCATCCCGAGGTCGACCGGCGACTCGCTGTAGAACTCGACGAGGTGCTCGACGGCCGCCAACCGACGTTCGAGGACCTCCCAAAACTCGAATATACCGAACAGGTGCTCAAAGAGGCAATGCGGCTGTATCCCCCAGTGCCGCAGATCCCGCGGGAGCCGACCGAGGACGTGACTCTCGACGGCTACCACGTCCCGGCCGGGTCGATGGTCGTGCCCTCACAGTGGGTGATTCATCGCGACGAGCGGTTCTGGGATGATCCCGAGGAGTTCCGCCCCGAGCGGTTCGCTGGCGGTAGCGACCGACCGGCGTTCGCCTACTTCCCGTTCGGCGGCGGACCACGGCGCTGTATCGGCCAGCAGTTCGCCATGGTCGAAGGAAAACTTATCCTCGCGGCGCTCGCCCAACAGTACCGGCTCGATCTGGTCTCGGATCCCGACATCAACCTCTCGGTTAGCATCACCACCCAACCACTCGACCCTATCGAGATGCGGATTACGCCTCGGTAGACTAGTCGACGTACGGTTTTTCGATCTCGGAGTCGGCGCTCAACCACTCGTTGAAACGGCCCGTAATCACATCGAGAACCGTGATGACTGGCGAGAGCGCCCGCTCGACGAGTCGGACGGGGCCGACGACCCGCAACGACCACGTTTCGGCATTGCCGAGGCCAAAGGCCTTGGGGACGATCTCGCCGCAGATGAGGATCACGAGACTCGTCACCAGCGTCGTGACGACGACCGCTGTCCCAGCGGGCACGTAGCTGACGACGAGCACCGTGATGATGCTCGAAATGGCGATGTTGACGATGTTGTTGCCGACCAACAGCGTCACGAGTAGTCGGTGTGGGTCGTCACGTAACTCCTGGAGGAGTCGACCGTCGGCCTCGTCGGTGGCCGCCAACTTGTCTATCTGCTCGGTCGACAACGAGAAAATCGCGATCTCCGAACTCGAAAAGAAGGCGCTGAACAACAACAAAACGAGCGTTACACCGATTCCGGCCACCGTAACCGTCGAGGAGATCATACCAACTATCGGGACAGGTTAGTAACAAATCTGTTGACAGAGAGATTCAGACCGTCACTCGCGCGTGTAGGTCACCGTCCGACCCCAGCTGCTCTTTTTGCCCCACAGCCCCGAGCGCATGCATTCGAGTTCGACAATCTGGGAGTTGTCGACGAACAGATTAACGTTCGGTCCAAAGTTCTTGATGTACCACTCGAAGACCTCGGGATCGGCGGCCTCGAAGACGCAGTTTTCGATGCCGACCTCGTTGGCGATGGCGAAGGCGACGTCGGTCCGCCAGTCGCGGACCTGCTCGGTGATCCCCTCGGATTCGACCATGATCTTGTACGCGCCAGCGTCGAGATGCCGTTTTGCTTCCCGGATCGCACTGCCGGGGTCGATCTCGGGCTCGCTTTCGAGTTCTTCGACGCTCGAAGCGCCGCCCGCGCCGAACTGGACGTTGATCTCGGGTTTCGGCTTCAGGTCGTGGTCGGCGACGAGTTCGGTCAGTGCGACCATATCCTCGGTGCCGGTCGCCAGAAACCCGCTGGAGACCTCAACGATGTCGAAGCCCAACTCGCCTGCCTCGGCGACGTACTGTTCTACCTTGTCGTGATCTCGGACGAGGACGTTCTCGATGAAGCCGCCCGTAGAGACCGAGACGTCGTACTCGTGACAGATGTCGATGAGTTCGCGGACCGCCGACTCGGGCATCAGCGCGAACGAGCCACCCGAGAACTTGTGAACCGCCTCGGGGTCAAGCCCCGAGGCTTCTGTCTTCCCGCAGTTTAGTCTGACACTCCCACAGTCCTCGACTCCACACCCCGAGATGGGTCACGGTCGTCTCGATCGGACGAATGGGTTGCGGTCGGGGCGTCCACGGCCCCCGATGCCTGCCGTCGCACCTTCCGAACAACGGGAAGACTGTTGAGAGCAGGCACATTCCAATTCTGATGCTTCCTGATACCTTTCACGGCGATGTTGACGCTCGCACCACGGTCGCTGTGGTCTTGATGCTCACAATCCTTGCACTTGAACCGCTTCTTGTTGCGGTTCGCTCGCTCTGTATGTCCACACATCGGGCACCGTTGACTCGTGTACTCGGGAGCAATCCATCCTGTCGGAATGCCCTCGAACGAAGCCTTGTACGACGTGTAGTATTGCAGAGCGCGGAACGGGAGGTGGTGCAAGCGTCGGTTCATCCGGGTGCCGTAGTCAATACTGTCGCGCATCTCTTTGAGGTCTTCAAAGACGATGCACGACTTCTCGAACTGACAGCTCCACTCCACGATGTGACGGCTCACCTTGTGAAGGCGGTCGCGGACGAACCGTTCCTCACGCCCTTCGAGTGCGTCGTGGATGCTGTCCTTCCCCGCGTTCTGCACGCGCTTTCGCATCGTGAAGTAGCGGTGACGCTCGAACTTGATTTCGGGGAAGTCGATAACCACTGTGTCTTCGACGCAATCCTCGGAGAGTGCGGTGAGCGCCACGTTATCCTCGTTCACGTCCACGCCGACGACCGTCTGTGAGTCCTGCTTGTCACGGACGGTGCGTTCGGTATTGCGGATATTGACGTGGAGTTCCGGCTCACCGTCACACCACAGCGTCTCGGACGTTGTGACCTTCCACTCGCCGCTCTTGAGCGCGATTTTGAGGAGGTCGAGGTGGGTATCACTTCCGTCAAGGACGCCCTTGACGTGGTTATACGGTTTTGCGCTGATTCGGAACACCACATCGCCTTCATCGGTGAGCGAGAGATTGTATCCCTCCGTGAAGTTTGCTCGAAGCGGGTATGTGCCATCCTTTGTGTGGCTGGGTCTGCCGAAGTCGTCGTACTCGTAGTAGTTCTCCATCGCCCCGAGTGCCTTGGCGACGATGCGCTGGGTCGTGTTCTTCACGAGAGCGGCGTCGTCTTCGAGGCGGGGCGAAATCGAGTTCCAGTCTGCGCCCTCTTTGGCGAGGTGGATGGTCTCGTTGTACACCGAGCGGGCTTCGAGCGTGGCCTCGTACAGCAGGCCCTCGTTGTCACTCTGGATGTTGAGTTGGAAGTCCAGCGTCTTGACGAGAGCCTGTGTGTCGGTCATTCTTCGTCCTGTTTGGTGGGTTCTGAGATACGGACAACCTTCACGTCCGCGCCACGCCAGCGTTTGGGGACGGTGACGTGGGCACTGTTCCCGAACGGTTTGACTTCGCCGTTGAGAACTTCTTCGCCGTCGATTTCAAAGCGATTCACCATATCTGAGTATATCCATTGGATATACTTAACTGTGTTGGTGGTGTGGGCTTGATATGGGCGAGAAGCGGTCGAATCTCACGGTGTACAACGTCAACTACCACTTCGTGTGGTGTCCAAAGTATCGTCACTCGATACTCGAACCAATCGAGGACTCGTTGGAAGCGAGTTTCCGCGACGTATGCGACGAGTACGGCTACGAAATACTGTCGTTGCACATCTCACCAGACCACATGCATCTGTTCCTCTCCACTCACCCGAAGCACGCACCGAGCAAGATTGTTCGGACGGTCAAAAGCGTCACGGCCCGGAAGATTTGGGAACAACACGAGTCTTTCTTGGAGAAGTATCTGTGGGGCGGTGGGTTCTGGGAACGTTCGTACTTTATCGGGACTGCGGGAACCGTCTCAACAGAGACGATTGAACGGTACATCGAACGAACAGAACACGTCTAAGTGTCGGCTTCACCCTCGGGGTCAAGCCCCGAGGCACTCGCCTTGCTTTCTCTGTAGATGTCGACGTACTGGCCCATCGTCTCGAAGATGTCCCGAAGCTCGCGGGGACCCATTGGATCGTAGTAGGGCCCACGCATCTCCGTAATGCCCGTGTCACGTGGCTTTTCGGGGCGGTGGTTCTGGTGGAGGAACTCGAAGGTGCGGTCGACCATGGCTCTCTTGACGGTCGAGCATCACTTAGCGGTAGTTCCCAGCTACTCTCCAGCTACCGGTGGTCGCGAGCCCATCGTCTATCGGCTGATCGACGGTCGATGGGTCGAGGAGGAACTCCATGCGAGGGTTAGTCGAATAGTTCGGTGAAGTCGGCCACGTCGTACTGTTCGAGCGTGCGGACGGTGTCGACGAAGCCGTACCGATGGGTGTCGTCGAACCGATTGCGTGCCATCTCGTGGAACTTCGCCTCGACGTCTTCCCAATCCATCGGATCGGTCGGGTGGCCTCGGAAGGCGCTCTTTTCGATAGTATGGGCAGTCTCGTCGTTGAGTTCAATCTCGATGCGGGCGGGCATCTCGCCAGCTTCGAATCGGTCGGTGAACGCCGAGTCCTCGTCGACCGTGACCGTCCGAAGCAGGTTCTGTACGTCCTCGCGGTTGATCCGCTCGGGCTCGTAGGCCGCGTTCGTGAGTTCGCGGTCGATGAGCGCGACCGCCAACATGTACGGCAGCGAGTGGTCAGCCTGGGCCTTGGTCTTGACCTCGTAGCGTGAGCCCTCGCCACCACCGATGATGAGCTTTGCGCCCGCGAAGGTATCGAGGTGGATCGACGCCACCTCGTCGGGATCGAGATCGTGGTCCGCAGCGAGTTCGATCACACCTTCGACGGCTGACTGAGCGTAGGTCTCGGCCACGTAGCGTTTGGTCATGGTATCGAACACGCGCTCACAGCTAGGATCGAGGTCGACCGCGAACTCACCTGAAATCGTGTCCTTCCAGCCTTTTTGCCCCTCGAAGAGATCCGTTGGTCCCTCGACACCGTTGCGCGCGAGGAAGCACGAATAGACCGCGTTCCGGGCGGCGTTCGCGCTCGCCAGCCCCTTCCACTCGTTAATCCCTCCGGTTCGAGTCACACGCAACGCATTGTGGGCAGTTCCCGCGATTCCGAGCGCGTTCCGGATCTCGTCGTGAGAGAGGTCGAGGATCTTCGCTGCTCCGGCCGCGGCGGCGATGACGGTGTGGGTGACGTGATCCCACCCCTTGTCCCGTACTGGGGCGTTCCACGCCAACTCGCCCTGTACTTCGTAGGTGACGCCGATGGCCTCAATCAACTCGTGGCCCGAGGCGTCGACTACCTCGCCGCACGCCACTGCACTCGCGATTGTGTCGCTCGGATGGGGCGTCTCGCCGGGGGCGAGAAACGAGTCCATGTAGTCGAGATACCGAGTCAGTGCAGTGTTATACATCGCTGCCTGATTCGGAGGAACCGACTCGCCGCGCCCCCAGAGTCGACACGGCCCTTCAGTCCCGAACTCTGTCACAGTCTCGCCAACCGCGTCGACCGGTGGTGCGCCCATCGCGCCGATTGCGATTCCCGCAGAGTCGAGAACGCGCTTTTTGAGTTCTTCGACCGTCTCTTCGGAGAACTCGTCGTACGAGACTCCACGAATGAAACTCGCCAGTTCGTCGGTGGAAGTCATACGTCATTGGCGACGGGCAGCCCCAAAGCACTGCTGGCCACATTTAATATCGCAGTATGGGATTTATGAGGGGAAAATCGACTGTCGTCTCCGCCGTTTATACAACATCACCGCGCACAGTCGAGCCGGTCTGTTCAGCGCGGTAGCGACCGACTGCCTCGGCAGCTTCGGCGGCTGTTTCCTCGTCGACGCCCATCATTTCGAGCGCGCCCGCAAGCGTTGGAAACGGGAGCTCGCCGCCCCGGAGTTTGTCGAGGAGATCCGTATCGCGCTGGCCGTCGACCCACAGGCAGACGCCGCGCGGGTCGAGAATCTGCTCGTAGGCCTCGCGGGCGAGCGCGCCGCGGAGTCGCTGGGTAACGTTCTCGTCGAAACTCGCATTACACACTTCGAGATGGACGGGCTCGCTTTCGCCCAGCAAGTGGGCCGCGAGACACTTCTCGGGAGCAGCGTGACCGTTGTCGTTGGCCCGAACGTGTTCGGGATATTTCTCGGCCCATTCAGCGGAGACGCTCTGGCCGACACCCTTGATCCCGTGGCTTTCGTAGTAGGTCTCGGCGGCCTCGCTGTCACCGCGGAGCCGGATGTCTTTTTTAACGTAGATATCGAGTCGATCGATCGGGTCGAGACCAAGCGCCACATCGCCGTACACCCAGAGTTCGCGGATCGGAACTGCCATCGGCTCTGTGTCGACCGTCTCGATCAGTTGCTCGACGCGATCGAGGGCGGCGTCCCTGTCAAGAGTTCCATCTGTCATTGCTACGTTGTCCGTGCGCACCAGGCAAACGGCTTTCGACCGGAAATCCTGGCTAATCGACAGCGAACGGGCCTTGCGAGTCGCTGTCGACGGATTCGACCACGGAGCGGTGAGAACACACAATAAAGCAAATATCGCTATATCAATTCCGCTTGATTGGGTTTCGGAGACGAAACCGGTATCCCCGCTGGCCAGCAAGCAATCGCCAATGAAGTGCGACAAGTGCGACCACGAGGCGGTTATGCAGGCAGCGTATTCGGGCGCGCACCTGTGTGAAACCCATCTGTGTCTGTCGGTCGACAAGCGTGTCCGTCGACGCATCCGCGAGGACGCCCTGCTGTCGCCCGAAAGCACGCCCGAAAACCCCGAAAAGTGGGTCATCGGTCTCTCAGGGGGGAAGGATAGCGTCGTGTTGACCCACATTCTGGACGAAACGTTCGGCAAGGACCCACGGGTCGAGATGATGGCGCTGACGATTCACGAGGGGATCGAAGGCTACCGGGATGCAAGCGTCGACGCCTGTGTCGAACTCGCTGCGGAGCTCGATATGCGCCACGAGATGGTCAGCTACGAAGAGGAGTTCGACGTGCGGATGGACGACGTGGCCGAAGACGATCCGTTGAATATGGCTCCCTGTGCGTACTGCGGGGTGTTCCGCCGGGACCTGCTCGAAGGATACGCCGACGAGTTCGGCGCGGACAAGTTGCTGACGGGACACAACCTCGACGACGAGGCCCAAACCGCCCTGATGAACGTGTTGGAGGGAGATGTCAAACAGATCGCCAAGCATTTCGACGCCAGCCTCGGGAGTTTCGAGGATCGAAACAAAGGAACCGATTTCATTCCACGAGCCAAACCGCTTCGCGATGTACCGGAAAAAGAGGTCGCACTCTACGCACACATCAAGGACCTACCCGCACACATCACCGAGTGTCCCCACGCCAGCGAGGCCTACCGCGGTGAGATTCAAAAACTCCTGTGGAAGCTCGAAGAGAACCATCCCGGCACCCGCCACTCGATCATGTCGGGCTACGAGGAGTTGGCCGAACTGACCGCCGAACGCTACCGCGGCGACAAACGAAGTGAACTCAACGAGTGTGAGCAGTGTGGGTCAAAAACCGGGAGCCGCGTCTGTCGAAAGTGTCGACTGATCGAATCAATACACGCCGTGTGAACTACCCTACCCTACTTGCTCACGGCTGACACCGTTCGCTCGTTGAGGAAGGGGGCTTAGCACCTAGGTTCAGCTAAAATAGCGAGAACCACCAACGGGACCGACGTTAGCGGATAACGTCGAGTCCGTTGGACCGTTCGAGATCGGGCTCGTCGTGGCCACCGTCGGACTGCCACGAGGCCGTCTCGGTCGGCTCAGAGAGCGGTTGACCCTGCTGGTCGAGGCTGGCGCGTGATTTGTCGGCCTGTTTTTGGGCCGTCGGGCCGAGCACTTGCGCGCTCTGGACGCCGGTCATGATCGCCATCACCCGGACTTTGCCCTTGTAGTTGTCCTGAATCCGTGCGCCCCAGATCACGTTCGCGCTCGCTTCGAGGCGCTCGGTGATGTTGTCGGCGATGCCTTCGGCCTCCTTGAGTGTGAGGTCCGGTCCGCCAGTGATGTGGACTAGTCCACCCGACGCACCGCGGTAGTCGACATCCAAGAGGGGATGATTCATCGCTTCGTTGACCACCTCTTGGGTCTTGTTTTTGTCCTGGGTTTCGCCGACGAGCATCACCGCGACGCCGCCCTGATTCATGATTGACGACATATCCGCGTAGTCGAGGTTGATCAGCGACGGCTGGGTGATCGTCTCCGAGATCCCTTTGACCGTTTCGGCGATGATCTGGTCCATCACCGAGAAGGCCTTGCCGATCGGCAGGTTCGGCACGTAGTCGAGCAGTCGGTTGTTGTCGAGTACAATGATCGAATCGGCCGTGTTTCGGAGCCGTTCGAGCCCCTCTTCGGCCTTGACCGTGCGTGCACGCTCGACGTTGAACGGCGTCGAGACCATCCCAACGACGATCGCACCCTGCTCTTTGGCGATTTTCGAGACGACCGGTGCGGCACCAGTACCGGTGCCGCCACCCATCCCTGCGGTGACGAACACGAGGTCCGCCTCACCGAGGACCTCTTTGATCGTCCCTTGGGCCATTTCGGTGGCGCGTTCGCCCATTTCGGGGTCGCCACCGGCACCGAGTCCTGCGGTCAGTGATTTGCCGACGAGGATCTTGGTGTCTGCCTCGATCATCTTCAGGTGCTGTTTGTCCGTGTTGATCGCGATCGTGTCGGCACCGTCGACGCCGATGTTGTACAGTCGGTTGATCGTGTTGTTGCCTGCTCCACCACAGCCAACGATAACGATCCGTGGATCGCCGAACTCGTCGTCGTCGTCGAGCGCGGCATCCATGCTCCGCTGTTCAGCCTCGGCGTTTTCGAGTGCTTCTTGGACGATATCCTGCATGGTTATACTTTCGCCCAATTTCGGTCGCTGTTCGATCGTCGCGGTTCGGCCTCGTCGTGTTCATTGAGCATATCGCGGACAGCCGACCGGATCGCTTCGCTCCGGTTGGGAAATTGGCCAGTGTTGACCATTTCCTCGACTTCCTCGATCTGCTGCTTTGGAATTCGTAGTGTCACACGCTCCATGCTTACATTCCCCGGTAAGACCGTCGACAGCACAGTGCCAGGTGTGTCCTTCCAGATGACGGAGGGGGGACAGATCACCCAACTGACTGACGCTGTAAGACGATTGTCTTACGCAACTTTACCGTTATGCTGAATGTATATAAAACTACCGCGGGTGTAAGACGAGAAACGTATTACGCAGGGAGAGGGTCTCTTGTGCCTTGTTTTCTACCGTATTCAAAAATATCGCTTCTTGCTCGATGGCGTTGTCGACAACGTACATCGAATCGTCAGTCACGACCGTTCACGCCGAAACCTACCTCCTTAGCCGCAGATGAGCGGTTTTTGCGGATCGAGTTCGAGCGCTGAGTGTTGTCGGCTCCATACTGCGTTGTGATGTAGATTCCGTTGGGGTTGATTCCTAATCGAGAGCACACTCATAGATAGATGTCTTACGATTCGTGTTGCTCAACAAAACTACCTCAATGGAATAGAAATAGCGAGTTATACGGCGTATATCTAACGGTTTATTCAGTATTTAGTGTTGTCCGACACCATTATCCACAGTTTTCAAAGAACGTAGTTTCGAAGATGTCGGTCAGCTACCCGCCCTGTCGACCGACAAGAGCCCATTGCGTCGGTCAGTTGGAGTCGAGCGACCGTCCTTCGGTGGATCGGGCGTAGTAGATCGCAGCCAGTACGAGCCCCATCATCACAACGTCGAGTGAGTGCTCGAACGAGTGGTGCAGACTGCTATCCATACCGCTGGTCAGATAGATGAGTCCCAACGCCGTTTTCGCGAGAAACGTCGAAAAGGCGACCGTGATGAGGAGATACGACGTCGACCGACGCTTGACGAATGCCACGAACGAGAGCACTGCGACGAGTATCGACAACACCATTCCAACACCGAGAGCGACGATAAGCAGATTGTCGGACAGTGAGCCTCCGAAGTGGAGGGCGAAAAGAACCGCAACGGAATGTGACGATAGTGACGGCATGTGATTTATCTGCGAAGAGCCACGGTTTTTCGGGTATCTGTTCGCAGTAGCTACATCGACTCATCAGTTTTGGTTCAGTCAACGAACCCGACCGGCGGACCGTGACATATAGAAGCTACTGCGCCAAGTAATCTGTAGTGCTGAATCGGTGCGTTCGCTCTGTCGCTGGGGATACTACACAATGACTGGAACACGAAATCGAATCGCACAGCAGGTTCGTCAGATCCCCGGAATCCATTTCAACGAACTCACTCGGACGCTTGAGCTTGCACCGGGGCAGGTCCAGTACCATCTTAGGCAACTCAAACGCTCGAACGATGTCGTCGAAGAGTCGCTGTACGGGCGAACACATTACTACACGCCCGAGTATCGAACCTGGGAACGGGGAGCGTTGGCCGTGCTCCGGCGGGAAACCGCACGGGACATCCTCATACATCTCATGGCCAACGGCCCAAGTGCGCCAAATGCAGTCGTCGACGAGGTCGACATCGGGCGCAGTACGCTCGAATGGCATCTCGACCACCTCGTCGAACAGGACCTCGTCGAAAAGAAGCGCGACGCTCGAAACCACGTCACGCTCGTTCTGTTATACCCCGAGGAGACGGCCCGGATGCTTCGGTTGGTCGAACCGTCGGTCGCCGACCGACTGGTCGACCGGTTCATGCGACTCGTCGACGGGCTGCTCGAAGAACCGGCAAACGGCGAGCCCTGATCGCTCTATGGGAACCCTCAGACGGCTTCGTTTCGTGAGCGAACAGTAACCCTTAATGGCGGCAGTGGGATAGACGTCAGTGACCGCCCTTAGCTCAGCCTGGTAGAGCAGTCGACTGTAGATCGACTTGTCCCCCGTTCAATTCGGGGAGGGCGGACTGTGAGATTTGAACGTAGTGAGAATCTCGAAAAATGAGTAGCGAGGGACTCACAGATTTCCTCGGACGATGCGAACGGCTGCTTCGCACCCGTGAGCAGACGGCGCAGCCGCGAGCATTCTCCTGCACGGAGTATACAGTGAGAAATGTCTCCAGACCTGAATTGCAGACGAGTCACAGCCACGAACGGCGAGCGGAGCGAGCCACACGCCCCGACGGTCTCGACGAGTTCAATTCAGGGAGGGCTGATTTGTTTATATACCTGCCGCGCTGCAATGTGTATCTAAATCCGACAACACAGCCAGTCGACCGCCCTTGTGAGAGACCGCCACCGTCGACGCAGCAGTAGCAGACCGCGAACTCGTGTCGCCGAATCCGCAGCGAGGGGGAGTTGGCAAGCCATTTACCCCCGGCTCCCGACGTGACCGTATGGACTACGAATCGAACTTAGATCGGGCTATCGACGAACTGCCGGATCTCGGCGGCTCCGACGAGCGGCTCGATGTGCCGGACGCCAAGGTGCAGAAAGACGGTGCGTTCACGCGATTTACCAACCTCTCGGCGATCGCCGACGCACTGGATCGCGACCCCGAACATCTCCACAGTTCGATCCAGCGTGAGCTGGGGACAGCAGGTCAGTACGAAGACGGTCGCGCACGATACAACGGGACGTTCTCGCCCGCCGAGATGGACGCCGCCGTGGAGTCGTATATCGCCGAGTACGTCACCTGCTCAGAGTGTGGCCTTCCCGACACCCGACTCGTGACTGAAAACCGAACCCAGATGCTTCGGTGCGAGGCCTGTGGGGCGTTCCGACCGGTCGCCAAGCGCCGCCGCACCAGCCAACAAACCAGCACGCCGGATATCGAAGAGGGAAAAACCTACGAAGTCGAGATCACCGGAACCGGCCGCAAGGGCGACGGTGTCGCCGAACGCGGCAAGTACACCATTTTCGTCCCCGGTGCCCAAGAGGGCGATGTCGTCGAGATCTATATCAACAACGTCAGCGGCACGCTCGCGTTCGCCCGACTCGCGTAATTTCGGTTGGAGATTCGTTTGCGACCGGTACAGCGTCGACCGGTGTTTTCAAGCCGTTAGTATCGTATCGACAGACAGTGAGCCCTGAAACTGCGATCTCCTTTGATCTGTTCGGGACGCTCGTCGACTGTGAGCTACCCGCTGATCCGGGTCGTGCGGTCGCCGTCGAACTCCGCAAGCGCGGCGTCAGGGTGCCCGACGACTGGAATGTGGCCTACACTGAGGCCCACATCGACGCTCCCGAGGGAGCCGAAATCCCGCTTGCGGCCCACGTCAGCGCCGCACTTGCCAGCCGCGGTGTCGAGACCACGGACAACGCTCCCCGGCGCGCGGTCGTCTCGGCGTTCGATCCGGTTGTCGAGACCCGGCCTGGGAGCCGTGCGGCAATCGAGGCGGCCCGCGAGTACGGCCCAGTCGGGCTGTTGTCGAACTGTTCGGTTTCCGAGTTGGTTGGCCGGACCCTGATTCGCTCGGAACTCTCTCGTGAGTCGTTCGACCACATCGTCACCAGCGTCGCCTGTGGCTGGCGCAAACCCGACCAACGGGCGTTCGAAACGATCGCCGACGGACTCGGCGTCGACGTCGATCGACTCGTCCACATCGGCGACAGCCCCGCGACCGACGGTGGCATCGAAGCCTGTGGCGGAACGTTCGTCGACGTGACTGAAACGCCGCTCACCGAACTCGCCGACCGACTCAACGAGGTCACCACAGACCTATGAGAGGTGTACAATGTCGGTGACCAGTGCCGTGGTCGTGCTCAGCGTGGGCCTGGCCGACCGACTGATCGGCGAGCCGCCGGCCCGGCTGCATCCGGTCGTCTGGTTCGGTCGACTCGTCGCCCCGGTCGACCGTGCGTGGCGGTATCCACGGGCCGTGGGCACGGTGGCGGCGCTCGGATTATCATCGTTGGCCGCCGTCGTGGTGTGGCTGGCGGTCACCGCGGCGGGCGTCGTTCATCCAGTTGCCGCGGCCGGCGTCGCCGCCTTCGTCCTGTTTTCGTCGACGAGTCTTCGGCTGCTCTGTGAGATCAGCCGCGAGGTGATCGAACTCTCGGAGCGCGACCTTTCGCGTGCGCGTGAAAAGCTGCGAGCGCTCGCCGGTCGTGATGCAACTGAGCTTTCGGGCGACCTGGTTCGAAGTGCGGCCGTCGAAAGCGCCGCTGAGAACCTCTCGGATGGCTTTGTCGCGCCGTTGTCGGCGTTCGGGCTCGTTTCGGTCGGCGGCTCGCTGCTCGGCGAGCCGGTGGCTGCGCTGCCGGTTGCGACGGCGGCCGCCGCCTGGGTCAAGGCGGTCAACACGATGGACTCGATGGTCGGCTACCGGTCGAAGCCGGTGGGATGGGCCAGCGCACGGCTCGACGACCTGGTGATGTGGCTTCCCGCCAGGCTGACTGCGGTCGGTCTCGCAGCTACCATCGGTTCTGTCAGCCCGCTTGTCACCGGTCGACGCTGGGCGCGGATTCCGGCCTCGCCGAACGCCGGCTGGCCGATGTCGACGCTGGCGGCGGCGCTCGGTGTCCGGCTCGAAAAGCCCGAGACCTACACGCTCGCTCCGCTGGCCGACCTGCCGACAGTCGACGAGGCCTACCGTGGCGTCGGCATCGTCGAGCGTGCCGGGTGGCTCGTGCTACTCGCGTGGGCGGTGATCGCCTTTGTATAGTCCGATATCGGCTGTCCGTGGCGCGTTCGGCTTTCTGACACGGCTGCCGGTGGGCGGCGACGCTGACGACTGGGAGGCGTTCGGTCGACAGCCGTACACGATGCCGCTGATCGGCTACCTCATTGGCGGGGTTGCTGGCCTCGCGTTCTTGCTGCCGGTCCAGCCACCGACCGTCGTTGCGGTGTATCTCGTCGGCCTGTACGCCCTTGTCGGCATCACGCACGCCGATGGGTTGGCCGATGTCGGGGATGCAATCGGGGTCCACGGCGACCGCGAGCGTCGACGCGAGGTGTTGAAGGATTCGGCAACCGGTGTCGGTGGGGTGCTTCTGATGGGGGTAACGCTGATCGTGCTCGCGCTCGGCGCACTCAGCTTTGCTGGGATCGATTCGCGAACCGCGTTTCGGCTCGTGATCGCCGCCGAGGTCGGCGCGAAACTCGGAATGGCGCTCGTCGTCTGTTACGGTCGACCGGCCCACGAGGGGTTGGGCTCACAGCTCGTCGGTCAGCTCGATAGATCCGATTTCGCGTCGGCGCTGCTGGTGGCGGTACCGGCAGTGGCGCTGGCACCGAACGGCGCGTCGGCCGCGCTGATCGGTGCGGTTGCCACTGGGCCACTCGTCGGCGCAGTGCTCTTGACATGGAGCCACACCGCGCTCGGCGGCGTCAACGGCGATGTGATCGGGGCGACGAACGAACTCGCTCGCGCTGTCGCGCTCCATCTGGGGGTGTCGGTATGGATTCTTCTGTGAGCGGCCCCCCTACACTAAACGCCCTGGTGATGTGCGGGGGTCGCGGCACACGACTCCGACCGGCGATCGGCGAGACCGAAAAACCGCTCGTCGAGATCGACGGCCAGCCGATGGTCGACCACGTGCTGTCGGCGCTCGGCGAGAGTCGCGTCGAGACCATCTTCGCGGCGGTCTCGCCAGCAACGCCCGAGACGGCCGACTGGCTGGCCGACACCAGCGACGTCCGACTCGTCGAAACGCCCGGTGAGGGCTACGTCGCCGATCTATCGGCCGCACTCGAGAGGGTCGGAACCCCTATTCTGACGGTCACGTCGGATCTTCCGCTTCTGGCGGGCCGGGATGTCGACCGCGCGATCGATACCGCTGACGGCGAGTCGCTGGCGGTCTGTGTGCCGCGCTCGCTCGTCGAGGACATCGGCGCGAGCGTAGAGACGACCGTCGACCACGAAGGCCACGCAGTCGTGCCGACAGGACTGAACGTCGTCGGTTCTCGGGCCGATCGTCGCGTTGTCTGGGAGGTGGCTCGGCTCGCTTGCAACGTCAACTATCCACGTGATCTTCGCTGTGTGACAGCAGTACTCACTGATTCAGAATAACTGGCTAGCACTACTTCTGGGGTTTAGACTGGAGCCAAGGAGATCTGGGGAGAAACATCGACGAGGTCGGTGCAACTTGTCGGGATCTGCTCAGGTTTGACGAAACTTCAGCTGAGATTCGACGCTCCAAC
>NZ_JAQFWV010000061.1:0-19118 GCF_056175805.1 Halohasta sp. A2
AGCTTCCCTCGCTTGATTCTCTTCGTCTGTGAACGCTATCTCATTCTTCACACAGCTACCGCCAACCATTTGATCAGATGAAGTGTGACTCAACACAACTCACGAAGCTGCGTTCGGGAAGTACCGACTGTCGCCCTAATCGCAGATTTTTCCGGCAGTTGTCCTTTCGGATCGTGTGCCGTCATTTTGCTCCCAACTGTATGACGTATTCTGTAAGTCCGAGCCGTCGTCAAAAGTGAGCAACGTTTCCCCCTCGTCTCTCAGCCCGATTTTTAGGATATAAACGTCTGTGTCAATATCCGAAACGTCGATTTCGAGCAGCAAATTGTCTCCGTCTTCCACCCAATCGTTTCCGTCAAACTCTTTAATAGCCCCAACTTGAGGGTTCCCTGATACAGTATCTCAGAGCGTTCCAATTACGCCGGGAGTTGTATCAAAAGCCTGGTCAAGACGCCCTCAAACACGCTGTTCGAGCAACGCTCTGAAATCAACAATGTGCTACGCAAGAGCGGATACTGAAAGTCATGGCCTGTAATCTCTCAGGCCATCAGTACCCTTATTCTCGACAGATTTCACATCATCCCAACTCGCTATGATGTCATCAAGATTATGCACCCATCTCTTTACAAACCACATTGCAATCAAAAAAAGCGTAGGAGAACGCTTATTCTACCACATCAGAAATGGTATACCGAAACTTTCCAGATTCAGAAACCTCGATCTGATCCACATACTTGAATTCAACTGTTGTATCACATCCTAATAATGATTGTGTCTCAGTGGTAACGTTATTGATTGTCTCCTGTGGCGGCTTCCCGTCGGCAAGCACGATACGATACATCACACAATCTCTCTCTGTCTGCCGAATTTGATACTTCTTCACCCACGGTTCGTGATACAACTGCTTCCGGAGATAGCCCGGATATACCAACTCACCATCTGTCGACACAAAATGATCAGTGACTCGCCCAGTAACAGATTCGATTGTCGGAAACGGGAGCTCACAGGGACACTCTGTCTCTGATTTGACCGCCATGTCCCCGATCTCGTACCGAATCAACGGCATCGTATAGTTCGTCAGTGGAGTGATCACGAGTTTCCCTTCCTCGCCAGGCTCAACCGGTTGTCCGTCGTCGTCGACGATCTCCACGTAGTGAGTATGACTAAACACATGTAGTCCCTCTTGTTCCGGACACTCGCAGGCTACCGTCCCGACCTCACGAGAGCCATACTTGTCCAAAACGGTTGTTTCGAACACGTCCTCGATTACCTCCCGCATCGGTTCTGTGAGCGTTCCAGCTGTCGAGAGAATCCCGTTCGGCGAGTAGACGTCGAGATCTGCTTCGCGGATGAACTTCGAGAGTTCGTAGATTGATTCGGTGTACGCCTCAATACTGGCTGGTTCGATCTCGTTGATCGACGCGACGTGCTCGCGCATATCCGACTTCCCCATCCGGTAGCTGTTCAACATGTGCCGATTCAAGATGATATCGATGAGCCGTGATTTGAGATTTTTGCTCTCGCCAAGAATCTCACTTTCGTCTCCCCACAATTTGACCAACGGCTCTCCGAGTACACGGCCGGCAAGCTCGTGATAGTAGAATCTATTCGTGTTGTCCCAATATAAGTATTCATCGTCCTGAAAAAACTCGACAGGTTCACCAGTAGTCCCACCAGAGGTATTCGAGAACACTCCCGAACCAGGCTCAGTCGATCGTAGTCGATCGTTTTTGTTTCGAAGTTCTTCTTTCGTCAATAGCGGTAGGTCTGTGAATCGGTTAAGATCTGCTTTCCCATCAGTAATAACACCAGACCCTTCCAAAACCTCGTGATAATATGGAACAGTTTGAAAGGCGTGCTGGAGAAGCTCAGTTAGTCGGTCCTGTTGATACTCTTGGAGCTGTTCTGTAGAACTCTTATTTAGCTGTTTTAACCTTTTCCAATTCCCAAGTACATTCGGGCGAGTAAAACGAAATGCAGCAAGAGAGAGTGGCCTTCGCCAGTTCATAGAATTCATCTTTTATTAGACAATTTAGAACTATCGGTTACCTTTTCATTCCTTTTCAGCTAATTTATTGTAGGTTACATCGAAGTTCGAGACCATATTTCCTAGTGAGAACTCTGTCTGTGCAACATTCGAGGCTTCTCTACCGAGTTCTCGAGCGATTTTTCGATCACTGAGCAGTGACTGAATCGTAGTAGCAAGTGACTTAATATCTGAAACTGGGAAGTGCACGCCACTTTTTCCGTCGGTGATAAGTTCTGAATTGCCGTCTACGGGCGTCGTCACGATCGGTAACCCAGCAGTCATCGCCTCAAGCAACGCCCCGGGAAGCCCTTCGAAGTGGGACGGAAACGCAAAGACGTCCATCAGGTCGAGCAGGTCGGGAATGTCGTCTCGAGTCCCCGGTAGATGCACCGTTTCGGCCACGCCATGTTCCCGAGCACATGTCTTGAGTCCCTCTCGTTCGGGGCCATCTCCGACGATCAACATATGTGCATCTGGATGCTCCTCAAGCACCGAAGGCCAGGCCTTGAGGAGATCGTAGTGGCCTTTCCGTTCGATCAATCTACCAACAGTCCCAACCACAGGAACATCAGATGGAAGTCCTAGCGATTCGCGCAGTTCCGGCGTCGCCTCTCCGTTCCGATACGCCTCGAGGTCTCTTCCATTGTGAACAACGGAAACGTTGTCAGGATCTGCTCCGTGGTTGAGAATGAAGTCGACGCCGGCCTCGGAGTTCGAAATGATATGGTCCGCAAATCGAGACGTTATGTGACGGACGAGCGTTCGACCTGGGCTTGGGTCATTCGGAACCGCTCGGACACCAGTGATAACTGTCGTCTCCGAGCTGAGCCGTCCAGCAATCGTAGCAAGCGTGTTATCATAAAAAAGAAATGACTGGAGGATATCAGGCTGTTCTTGACGGAGTGCACGGATGAACCGAAGCGGGGCATAAATATCGACTTTGCTTGTCGCCTCAAGCGAGCGAACACAGACGTGATCCTCGATGTCCGTTGCGAGGGGTGTCGATTCAGCGATTGTCCAGATTGTTACATTGTATTGTTCGGTGCTGAGATTGTTAGCTAAGTCAATGAGTGTTCGCTCAGCTCCACCAACCCCTAACGTTCCAATCAGATACCATATTTCCGTCCGAGAGGAGTTCATTTAGACAGACTTATTTTTTGATTGGTTCCAGATTAAAATACCGAAAATATATTTATTGTGTATCAAATTAACGCGCTCTTCAATAGCGAACAGTTAATTAGCGCCCGAAAGAACGATTAATAAGAGTACTCATGCGTCGTACTGCTTTGCAGATCTTTGTCGTCGCTGCAGTAGTCCGTTTCATGGGAGTCGGAGTAACTGTTCTAACCGGACTCAATCCGGACCATGGAACAGACACTGTCAGCTTTGCTAACACAGCTCAGTCTTATGCGACTGGTGAACTATCAATACTCTTCTTTTTTGAGAATATCGGGTCCACAATACCGACATGGAGTTTCTTTTTATCACCGTTCTGGTTGCTCCCTGGTCCGAGCGAACTCTATGCTCAGTTTGTAATCGCCCTCATCGGTGCATTTGCCGTGTATAACATCTATATTATCGTTAATTATTACATCACAAGACAAGCCGCACTTTTTGCTACAGTTCCACTGATATTCTTGCCCAGTTCCGTTGCACTCCATTCGGTTATCCTCCGCGATGCGGTGATCTTATCTGGATTAATTTACGCGATCCGAATCATGACAGTACCCAACCAACTCAATAATGCTAACCGATATTTGCTAGCAGGCGGCGTTACTGCGTTCATTTCTCTACTCAGACTAGAGCATCTCCCCATCTACGCAACGATGTTATTGGCAGGCTACATTATTTGGCGACTCCCGCGTCGCTACCACATTCCGGCGTTAGGCACTACGGCTCTCAGTGGAATCATTGCCTATCCCATCGTTGAGCGTATCTTTCACTGGATTGGTATTCTTCGTGGTCGCTCGCTTATCGACTTCCTTATTTTTATGCGTAATGCCCGAATTGGTGAGGGAGGGAGAACGCAGTATCTATCTAGTATGCCTGTTGAGAGTTTTTTTGATGTTTTATTATATGCTCCACTTGGAGCGTTCTACTTTTTATTCGTTCCATTCCCATGGATGATTGAAACGGTAGTCGACTACGTCACCGTCGTTGAGTCGCTGGTGATGTTATTTTTCGCCGTTTTTGCTATCCGGGGTATCACTGAACTGGGTAAGCGTCATCTTCCACTCACCGTAGCACTTGTTGTCGGGTTCCTTCTATTCGCCTTCTTTTATGGAGTCATTTCGACGAACGTGGGAACAAGTGTTCGTCAGCGTCAAATTATCACGTGGGTGATTTTCGTATTTGGGGGTACCGGAATTGTCCAACCTCTCAATCTCAAAATTCGATGGAGACAAAAGCAATCATCTGAAGTCGAAAGGATCTCTTCTAGCTAATTCATAGGGATCAGCAGAGATACCCATAGATTTGCGGTGAGGTGAGCGTCGGGAGTGTTGCGGTGAGATACGTTTTCAGTTCAGAGAGTTCTCTATAGAGTTGGTTGGCGCGTCCATCGTTGAGTTGCCGCCAGCACTGTTCAAGTGGGTTCATTTCTGGGGCGTATGGCGGCAGATATTCAAGAAGCAGGCCGGCTTTCGCGGCCTGCTTCTTGAGGTGCTTCGCTATGAAATACGGCGCGTTGTCTAATCCTACTTCCGCGGTTTAGCAGATCGGCGTTCTGGGCTTGTTTTCGCCTGTTACAGAGAGAAGGTCTCTCCGTGGCGTCAGTGGCGTTTCAACAAAGGTAGGTTCCCACACTGGCTTTACGATGAAGTGAGTCCACTCGGTAACATCTCCCTGGTTTGTCGATGGAAACCGGGAGACTGCACCGCTCTCTAAAGAAACCGTGCTACTCGTTCAGGCTGAACCGCGGAAGTAGGACTAAGACGATCACGAGCTTCTCGCCGAACTCCTCTTGGAGTGCTCGCAGAAAGTGAACGGCGACCTTCCCAGTGAACGACCCTTCGACGAATGAGACGAAGCGGTCACCATCGTCGGTGACCGCGCCCAACAGATTGATTGAGCCTTGACCGCCCGAGACCGGCAGTCTCGGGCGAGAGTTCACCGGAAACCAACTGCGTTTTTGTTCGGTCGTATGTGTTTAGCCCGAGCTGATTTCGGTATCGTCTCGTAGGAAGCGTTCAACGGATGCGATATGAACAGACAGCAGAGGTTGGATGCGCCCCTCAGAGATGGGCTCCGCAGCGGAGCCCATCCCATTATCTCTGCTGTCACTACTGGTTGGTGGGGTCTGTGAACACAGACGATTTTACCAAAGACGAGCTCCTTTCTCGGCTTCTCCAACTTGAGCAACGAGTTGAGGAGCTTGAACAGGAAGTTGATCAAAAAGACGAGCGGATAGACGAGCTCGAAATCCGCCTTCGCAAATACGAAAATCCGCATACACCGCCCAGTAAGCGACGGTCGGGGACGAATGAGTCCCCGACCTCGGAGGACGATGAAGACGATGATGTTCAAACCGACGGCGGCACTCCCGGGAGAAAGGACGGTCACGACCCGGAGTGGCGTTCAACGCCTGTGCCTGACCACGAGGTCGAGGTCACCTGTGAGTGCTGTCCTGACTGTGGCGAACACTTCGACGAGTCGGTGGGCATCAGCCCCCGACTCGTTGAGGAGATTCCTGATCCGCAACCCCCAGAAGTCACCCGGTACAACCGCCACTACTATTTGTGTGGCTCTTGCGGAACAGACACAGTTGCTACACACCCCGACTGCCCCGATGAGGGGCAGTTCGGGGTGAACGTCATCTCCCAAGCAGCACTGTCTCGGTACGAGCACCGCTTCCCTTACCGGAAAATCGCTGATCGCTTCGAGCAACTGCACGGATTAGAACTCTCGGGCGCGTCCGCGTGGCACGCGACCGAGCGCGCTGCGCGCGCCGGTCGCTGTGAATACGAACAGGTTCGGAGACAGATTCAGCAAGCAGCGATCGTTCACGTTGACGAAACCGGGATCAAACGAGAGGGTGAGCAAGCGTGGATCTGGACGTTTCGGACGAGCGAGTACACGCTCTACGCCGTAAGAGAGAGTCGTGGAAGTGATGTTCCCGCAGAAGTCCTCGGCGAGGACTTCGCGGGAACGGTCATCTGCGATGGGTGGACGGCGTATCCAGCGTTCAGCAATAATCTTCAGCGGTGCTGGGCACATATTCTCCGAGAAGCCGAAGACGTTGCTAGTGACCACGAGGAGGCGGAGCCGGTTCATCGGTACCTCAAGCAGATGTTCGTCGGTCTCCAGTCGTGGCTGGAGACCGACCCAAGTCCTCGTGAGAGAGCACAGATGCACCGATCGTGCCAGAACGGGCTTATATCGCTCGTTGAGCGGTCAGTAACCGCCGAACCAGTGGCAACACTACTCGGCAAGATCGAAGGAGGGATCGACCACTGGCTCACCTTCGTCGGTGAGCCAGCGGTCTCCCCGACGAACAACGCAGCTGAGAACGCACTTCGTGAACCAGTCGTTCTCCGGAAAATCATCGGAACACTCCGTAATGACCGAGGAATGTTCGTTCATGAGACAGTCTTGTCCCTGCTGGCGACGTGGCGCCAGCAGGGACGCAATCCCTACGAGGAACTTCGTCGAGTTGTCAGCAGCAATAAGATGATCTCACGAGCTCACGCTGTACCGGCTGTTGAGACTTCGGGGTAAACACATACGTTCGGTCTTAACCACCTGCGTGTTCTGATCAATGACGACGATTCGATAGCCTGCTGCCTTCAGCGTCGGCCACTTTTTTTGAACTCTTCACGCCATCGTCTTTGTTCGGCAGGATCTGCTTTGTAGTGACGCGGGCAGGCTGTCTGGTAAGACAGACCCGCCCGCTTCATTACACGATACATGTGCGCGAGCGAGTACTCAACTTCGAACGTCTCAGCGATGTACTCACGGACGAGAGCTGGTGTCCACGTTGGGAGATCGTAGCCTGCTTCCGACGGCGACGCCGTCAGCGTCGCCGTCAGTTTTGTCCACTGTGAGTCAGTAAGGCGGGTAGATTGTCCGGGGCGACAGTGTCGAGCCAATCGTATACTGTTTGTTCAGGAAATCCGAGGATTTCTTCAATCTCTGCCGGTGACTTTCCTTGTCCATACAGCAGAGCACTCGTGAGGCGTTTGACCGCCTTCGCATCCGTCTCCGTGCGCAGTTGCTGGCGCAACTGCTCCTCATCAACACCATCCAACTTGCTGCCCCACATCGTCATAAGACCTCCTACGCGTCCAAGAGATATGAAGTAGCCTGCTGATCCCTATCATTATCTACTTGATTGGAGATCCAGATATAATGCATTCACATCATCAACCATTTGTTCGACAGAAAATCGACCGATTCGATCATGGCTGGCGTTTCTAAACTCATTTCGAATCTCAGGAGAGTCAATCAGTTGATCAAGCCTCATAGCGAGAGCATCCGAATCACCCGGATGAATTAAAAACCCGTTCGTCTCGTGATTGACCTGTTCAGGAATCCCTGCAATGTTTGTGGCCACGATCGGGAGTCCACTCGCCATCGCCTCATAAATAACCAGCGGGGTTCCTTCACGATAGGATGGTAACACAAAAATATCAGATGCAGCCATAAGATTCGGAACACCATCACGGAATCCAAGTAAAAAAACGTCTTCAGTGAGTCCTCGACTGTGTATTTCGGATTCGAGTTCGTTGCGCAGTGGGCCATCACCCGCGATCAGAACTGAGATATCGCAGGTGTCCATCGACTCCATTGCATCTAACAACACAGTAAATCCCTTTCCCTTTGCTAAACGACTAACCATCAAGATACGGAGGCCAGATCCAGGAAGATTCTCTGCTGGAGTTGCGTTTTGAAATTGGTCGACATCAATCCCACAATAGATTGTTTGATATTGGTCTGGCATACCGATTCCTCGTGAGAGATAGTCTTCTGTGATTATATCTGCGATTGAGATTATTAGATCGGTCCAAGATGCAGCTGCAACCTCACATTTTTCGACGAACCAGTTGAGCAGGCTATTTCGATCTTCGGTAAACGGGACGCCATGGATTGTATGAACAATATGTGGAACATCAGCTAAGTGCGCACTAGCACGTCCGATAATTCCTGCCTCAGTGCTATGTGTATGGACGATTTCAAAGTCGTTCTTTTTGAGATACCGAGAAACACTGCCCACTGCACCGAGTGCAGTGACTGGATTGTAGTGCCGCATTAATGGAAACTGAACAGTCTCGATTCCAGCCTCGTGTAAGCGGTCGACACTACGCTGATCGAACTCCGCTCCGTAACCCACTGTAACATCGTATCCGTCAAGATTTGTAACGAGTTGTGTGAGCGTTGTAACTGCACCACCGCTAGTAAGTCTTGTTATGAAATGAAAAACTCGAGGAGTAGTTGACATAGTATGATTACATCATTCTCACTCTGCAATGGTTATAGGATTTCTGTTAAATGTTTGTACTAGAAACGCAACAAAAGGGAGAGGTTCAAATGGCATCTGTTGGACATTTTATTATAGAATTTTTGTCACGACCTCTTCTAATCCGTCTACGAGTGACACAGTAGGTTGAAATCCTAATTCTTCTGCACTATGAGAAATGTCGGCTCGACTTTGATCGATATCTCCAGGCCTTTCTTCGACATGGACTATTTCCGATTCTTGTCCAGATACGTCTCGTATGATCTCTGCCAATTCAAGAATGGATACACTATCACCAGTCCCAACATTGAAAACACCAGTTATGTCGGCACTCGCAGCCAAGAGATTCGCCTGTACGAGATCCTGAACGTGAACGAAATCCCTCGTTTGTGAGCCATCACCCTCAACAGTAATCGGCTCATTGTCGGCCGCCTGCTCTGTAAAGACGCTAATCACCGCGCTGTAGTCACCAGACATTTGTCCTGGCCCGTAAGCATTAAAATACCGGAGAGAAACAGCAGACAGCTCATATAATTCAGCATACAGCTGAACGTACTGCTCGGCAGCAAGTTTCGAAAGTCCATACGGTGACGTCGGGTTAGTTGGTGTATCCTCGGTAATCGGAACACTCTCCGGATGACCATAGACAGCCGCACTCGAAGCGAAAATGAAGCGTGCCGTTTCCTTACGCGCACGCTCTAATAATTCTATAGTCGCAGTAACGTTGACCTCGTGGGTCAATTCGGGCTTCTCAACTGATTCCTCAACGCTAATCTGTGCTGCCTGATGAAAAATAATATCGACACCTGCAGTTGCATGCTCAACGTCATCGTCATTTCGGATATCACCCTCAATCAGCGTCGCCCCCTTTGGTACGTTCGAGCGTGAGCCACTCGAAAGATTATCGAGCACACGAACTTCATTCTCTGATGTAAGCGCTGCCGCGATGTTGCTCCCGATGAACCCAGCTCCACCGGTGACGAGAATTCGTTTGTCTGATATCGACTGGATATTATCCTGGAAACTCATTCGCCAAAATTGATACGGTAATGGTCGATAAGACTTCCCAATAACATCGTGGAGAAACTCAGTGTCTCACAAAGCGTCATCAGGTGACTCAATTGAATCCTCAATTCGGTCCTAAGAGACACTCAGAAGCAGTTGAGCTACGCTAAGATCGCTGCAGGCTTGCTCAGCTAATAGTTGAATATTTATGAGAGAATAAAATTAAAACATGATCAAAACTGCGTAAATAAAAATGTTCTATTGTTCCTCACACGCGACCGTCTGCAGTTCAGCAAGCAACTCCGGATGGTGCTCCTTCAATAGCGCTACATCGTCAGATAGCTCTTCGGTAATTTTTCGACGTACACGTGAAACGGCCTGATAGTATCTGTCCGACCGTTCGCCTGACTCGATAAGTTCTCGTTCAGTATCTGTGAGTATCGCTCGACGTCGAGACATTCTGAATAGTACTGTTGTGCGTGGTTTGAAAACTTGCGTAGTTCCCACATATGGCAACATTAATAAATTAGACTCCCATATGTGGGAATACAGCGCGAGATGTTTCTGAGAAATCCGAGACCGGTGGTAGGACACCGACCTCGCGCTCCCAGAGAGGAAGCATGCACATTGAAGACAGAACCGGAATTGAACCTTCCGGCACGATTGCACAGAACAACGTATTCATTCGTATTCGGACAGACCTGCTCGTCGTTGGCGACTCGATCATCACAGATCGCCATCACGCGAGCAACGGAAATTACGAAGACGACGACCCACAGAACCAGATCGGTGGGATCATTCCCTCGTTTAGCCTCTCAGGCTGGTTGCGCCACGGAATGGAGAGCATTCTCCAAGAACACGACACCACTGCGTGTCATCCTGGCGAAGCCAATGCGAACTTCAAACGCGACGGCATCTACGGCCGTGATCTCGACGCGGGCTACCACAAGAAAGGTACCTGCCTCGACAGCACCGAAGCGGGGTGTCTCATCTTCGATCTCTTTGGTGGATTCGAGGACAGACCGGGGAAATTCATGCGTCGACCGATCCAGTTCTCACCAGTTCGATCAAGCGTCGACTACACACGCGGGCAGGCAGAGGGACACCACCGCCGAGTCAACCGAAACGTCGTCTCCCGAAACACTGAGGACAATCGCCAACCGCTCCGAAACACCGAACTCGACGCCGTCGCGAATCTTGATGGCTCGTGGCAGCTCACCTTCCGTGAACTAAAACCCGGATTCATCGGTCTCCTCGCTGAAGCCATCGAATACCTCAACGACCACCAGACCGATTTTAGCCACCAACTCGGCGGCGCGCGGAACTTCGGGGCAGGAATCGTCGACTGTGAGCTGATCAACCCACTGTACAACGAACAAGAACTAAAGCGTGTGTTCAACCGCCATCAGTCGGCCACGTCGGCGATGGCTGACAAAGACGACCGCTGGGCCCAACAGTTTCGGCCGGCCATCCAGTCAGCACTCCAGACGCGCCTGGCGGAGTCATAGATGTCTAGCCAGACCACATCAAGCGATCCCACAGTAGATGACAGCCAGTCCATGCTCGTCGCCTATCGCCACGACGCCCACAAGCTGCTCGGCGAATCACACAAGGCCGCTTCCAAGACCATCGCCGATGTCCGGATTAACGAACAAGTGCCGCTACATGCCGATCGCGATGCCGCAGCACTGAGCCGGCCCAGCCGGAAGCCGAAGTTCACGGTCGACGGCTATCGCCAACCGTACCGACTGTCACTCTTGGATCCACAGAGTCGGAGTGAAGCCACAAAGCAGGCCCGACAACGCAGTGGAAAAGCTATCGAACAGCTCCTGATACACAACGATCCAACGAAGATACACCGGGCGTGGCTTACTTCGGCGGTTGGAAGTCAGTACAATGAGGCGGTTCACTACCCCTATACAAGCCTCAAATACCATACCCTGCTTGTCGCAGCACTACTCGATAACTATCGGGCTGGCCACGAGTTCGGTGATCTAAAGCTCGTCGTCGACGCTGCTCACGAAATCATCCCACACCGAACGGTCTACGCAGGGAATCGGTTTTGTCTTCGTCTCGACGGCGATGTCAACATCGAAACCTCAGAGAGGCCCACAGCCCGGCTTGGTTCGAGACCGTGGCGGTCGTGGGCAACTGTCTGGTCACGTTTGAGCGAGCATCCACTCGAGACCGACAGACTCAGACGCGATATGGTACTCGATGCAAATCTGCGGCGCATCGGAGCCTGGAGTACAGCACTCCAGTATCTCGAAGCCTTCGAGAACACAATCATTGAGGAAGGTAGTGAGCGATGACGACGATACAGCAGATTTACTGGGAACTGCAGATGGACTACGTTGGTCATCCCTACTATGTGTCTGGAAATGCGATCATGCACGCACTTGGAGGACACCTCGCTGGCGAGCAACTCAATCACCTCCAAGCGAGTCATGGTATCTTCGTTCCGGGCCAGTTCGGTACGTATCCCGACGATCACTCACAGAGTGGAGCACGGCCGTCGATGGGAAGTACACTCCATCCTATCGAAGCGTATGAGGATCTGTTCTTGTTCCGAGAGCCATCACAGCCCTGGCTGCTTGATTCACGGCCAAGAGATGCACTCAACACCCACGCAATCCGAACCCAGAGTGGACACCTCGGGTTCAGTCACCAAACAATACTGGGACGCCAAGTTGATGCCCATCGCCAGTACGAGACGACAACGTGGTATCTCTCGGCGTACGTCCACACTGATCGTCCGGACAGTCTCCCACTGCCAGAAGAGGCCCTTGACGGACTCCAGTTCGGCGGCAAACGAAACTACGGCTATGGCCAGACTCGTTTCAAAGAAACCCAGTGTGTCGACCTCGAGAGCCTTGCGTACAGTACCCTCGAACAAACAGACACACACCTACTCGTGCTCACGACACCGCTCGTTCTCGAATCGACGTCGCCGAGCGCAGACAACTGGACCGTCCCCTCGTGGTGGGCCCAAGACCGAAGCAGTCTCCGCGAACGCGAAGCACAGATCCGCCTCGATGGACACACCTACCGGCTCCAGACGGTCGACCATGGCCAGGTTGTCGAGTATACTGGCGACAACCCCGTCGAAACGGCGAAAAACGGCATTCGTCGGATTGGGAGTCACTCTAAATATGGCTTCGGGGAGTTTCAGGTCATCCCCACGGAGTCTGACGGGGAGATACCCGACAGATGAGGACAGGGCGACTCACGAATCCAAAACGCCACGATAGCAACTGCCGATCCAGTCATGAAGTGATCGAATTTCCGTTATAATCGTGTAGAGTCCTTGGTTTGTGATCGCCAGCGGTACCTCATCACATTTTTCGAGATCCCACTTTCGTCGACAAAAGTAAGAGCCCTACTCAGAAAATTCACCCATCAACTCAACCTCACTGGCAACGGTTCGTGAATACCCCTCTTGTCGAATCGTCTGTTGGCCAGCATCGAACTGCGGCTGTGCCAAAGATAGAGAGTCAGGACCCATTTCAGCTGCTTGACGATGGACCTGCGCCGACGATGAAAAAGAAATCGCAGCTTCCCAGGAATCCTCGACAATATCTTCTGCATCCCCGACAACCGAATCAATCTCCTCGAGCTCTCGAAGAATCGTTCCGACGTCATAGAACGAGTCGACTGCCGAATCAAACCCGCGTTAGGCATCACGGAAATATCGCTCGGCGTCGGAATACGAATCATCCCGAAAGAGTGCTTCACCACGCTCGAAATCCTCCATCACATTATCAAACGCGGTTTCGCCGTCACCATACGCATCAAGCGTCCCCTCGTAGAGTTCCTGTCGCTCCTCGCTGTCATCTTCGAGAATCCCCAAACAGCCAGCCGTCCCAGCAAGGAGTGTATATCCAGCAGCAAGGAATGTCTGTCGTGGGGACATACTCAATGGGCCATTACAACTGAATATCGAGCTTCTGACCGTGACAGCCTGCAGTCCATAATGCGTCGACCAATACGATCGACTACGAGTGTGACCATCTTCGTCGTCTCGACACCAGAAGTCTCCCAATAAATAGCTGAATCCAGCGCACAAAGTGTAATATATTTTGGAATATCCTTATTAGACACAGGCAGTTACATCTAGACACATGAGCACTACAGAAGCAAAAGTTCGACTTGAAGACCACGACCCGGAGATCGGCCTCAAGCCTCATACTACGAAATCAGCGCTTGTTGAGTTTCTCTACGCTAATGATGAGTATGGGTACCAACCAAAAGCGGTTCATGAAGAACTCGATGTTCCGTACAACACAGTAAAAACCACGCTTCGGCGGCTTAAGGATCAGAACTACATCGCACAGACTATCGATGGGTATTATCATGCACGCCCTGATCGGGAAGATCTGTATCGGTACGTCGGGGCGGTTGGTGGACTGGATCGGATGTTCGAGGAGCACAACGAGACGGCAAGAGATGGTGCTACGACAGAAAGCAGCGATTCCCAATCCGATAGTGGGTCTTCGCTAACCGACAACGAAATCGAAGACGCAATCGACGTATTCGATGATGAGGAGTAAGTGTGACAAGATACGATTCTGGGACCATTCTGTGGGTGTACAAGGACCCTCATAATACTGCAAAGAAGCGCCCAGTAATTGTAATCAGACACAAAGAGAGGCCGTACGGCTCAGTCGAATGTGCGGTAATGTGTCTCGGCCACGGGTCGCAAAGTGAAAATCACCGGACTCCAGAACTCATCGCAGGTGAGCATTACACAGGGATCTCATTCCCACAGAAAACGTATTTGTTGCCATGGTCGATACATACGATTCCTCCGACAACATTGGACAATATGAGTGGCGTCGGTGAACTCACAATACAGGGCCGAAAACTCGTAGCTCGTGAGTTCGCAAAGATGTTACAATAATGAAAAGTGCATGACTGGTCTCTTGAAACCAACACAACTGCAGATTTTGCGTGGCTCACAAATAGAGTAGTACAGACGAAACAAGCGGGCAAAACCGGCAATCAAAACGCTCACTCAGCCGAACGGTCCTGCCCAACCACCATCCCAATAACGTCCTTCCAGACATTCCATAGTTGGCGAACAACAATCATCACATCGAACGAAAACGACTGCTTACGGATATACTGAATATCATACCGGAGCTTTGTCTCTGGATCAGTACTCTTTGCGTCGTTGATCTGTGCAAGGCCAGTCAACCCCGGTTTGACAAACCAGCGTTTACGCCACGAGTCAGTTTCGCGTTCGATGAGTTGCTCTTCTTCAGTCCAGGCGGCCCGAGGACCGACAACACTCATATCGCCGACGAGAATCGACCACAGCTGTGGGATCTCATCCATATGGGTGGTCCGAAGCACACGCCCAACGCGAGTGATTCGGTCGTTGTCCTCGTCTTCGCTTGGGGCTGCATCGGCTCCTTCCGGAATCATCGTTCGGAACTTATACACTGGAAACGTCTCGCCGAACCCGGCAGTCCGATCCTGACCATACAACACCGGGCCGTGACTATCCAGTTTGATTGCCACCGCGATGACCACCACAAGCGGACTCAGCACCAACAACCCGAAACTGGCAAACGCAATATCGAACAGTCGTTTGAACACGTAATCTTGGGGATCCCACGGCTCGACGTCGACGTCCGTCAGCGTGTCGACATCACTCGAGGCAGTCAACACATCATCTGCGTACGCACGATGGACTTTGGCTTTGACACCGTGTTCATGACAGATATCGAGCGTACCAAAGAATTCTCCCCGGTCGGCAGTCCGAAACGCCAAACAGACAGTATCAATGTCGTTCTCTACGATCACCCGCCCAAGTTTCGACAGTCCGCCAATGCGTGGCAGCCCGCCCAGAGCAGTTCCACCGTCTGGGACGGCAACAGATGCTCGCTCCGTCTTGTCGTCCGTACTCCTCGACCCATACACCGATGGCGGTGCCAAATAGCCAACCACAGGCAGATGGCTTTCGACAATAATCCGTTCGATCTGGGCTGGATCATCACCAACAATGACCGCACGATCTGTGTTATCCGTATCTGGAGTTCGAATTACAACGAACCAAAGTGGTAGTGCCAGCAATAACAAGCCAATTAGTACGCCAACAGTCGGTCGGGGGAGTCGAAAAGAGTAATTAAAGTAACCTAGCGCAGCGATGGCAAGCCCAGCGACAAGCACACGTTTTTGAGTAAGCACAACAAGATCAAGAATCCGCCATGGACGGGGTTTGAACAGCGGAACCAACGCGCCAACGACGATCACAACGCTTGTCCAAGCCGCTAATTGGAGTTCAGTACCAGACAATACAATCGGATCAAGCCGCCACAAAAGTGGTACATAACTCGTTGCAGATTGTTGAACAGCCGGATAATTCGCAACAAGCACGGCACCGAGTGTTAGCATGCTGGCCCCAACAGCACTCACAATCCGATACCACCACCCGCGTATCATTGTATTTTGAATATACATTCTCATACAAAAATATATTCTTTCGATTGATATTCTCCAGTATATACCAGGAGGCGTTATATCTGTCGACGAGGTATTTCGTCACTCCATCGAGAGTAATCACTCAACGGAATCGGGTTGGGAATGGTTGTCCTCAGACGATTCGTCGACCGCTTGATCAAGAGTATTCTCGGGTTGATTGGGAACTTCGAAAATCGCAAGTCCACTTGACAGCCACTCATACCACGATGTTTCTTGGAGTTCGTCCAGTGATTGACGACTCTGGGTCCCGCGGGCTGCAATCAGCAACACCACAAACAAACCAATCGTCGACACCCCCAGTTGGGTTCCACTCATCGTAATCAAAAGCGAAGCCATCAGTGTGACTACAAGCACCCCAATACTGATAATTCGAAGTGGACGTCCGATGAAGCGTTCTCGAAGCCGAAAGCCACCACGCAGGCTGCCAGAGGTTGGCATCACCGATATAAACTGCCGAATACCCTGTTCGATCCTTGCAAGCACTGGCCCCGCAGACAGCGTTTCTCGGAGGTCAATAACGATAACTTCAGCATCAGGGTCTGCGGTTAACCAGCGGTACAACCACGATGATTCGACAAACCGCTGCAGTCGTCTGAAAAGCCGGTGTACAGTAGAGCTGGTTGTAATTCCTTCTTCTGGTGAATTCGCTATTGGTTCAGAGCCCGAAAATGACTTGTCAGTAGTTTCGGGGTTCGAGGAGGAAGGCGATGTCGACACTGTAGTATCCTCCTCTGAGCGGTCGTCTCCACTGTCCTCAAAGTCAGTAGCAAACAGCGTTCTGAAAACGGTCATACTGTAGGATGATTCTGCCCACTGCGGACCCACTGATTGAATCCAAGACCATACCCGGAGTACAACAGAGCCTGATTTGAACGGCTGTAAACGATCCATAACTTTCCAATCTGTCTCGTGAGATTCTTACGAAATGTCGACGACTTCGCCTTCGACTATCGTTCCCTCGAGATCCAGTGTGATATCCTGATCAAATCGGAGTCGTTCACCACGGAACAACACCGTTTCATCTTCTTGTTCTTGGACGGCTAACGTGAGTGTCAGAGTCACATCTTGACCACCATCATCCCGGTCTTGCCGCTCGATATCTGAAACGGTCGCCGTTTCTGTTTCACCTAACACTTCGGTCATCCCCTCCTCAAGTCTATCAGCCTTTTGATCAGACAGATCAGTGGCTTCGACAATCACTGTCTGGCTCGAGGGTGTTCCGATTTCTTCGGAGGTGTTCACATCAGTGACTGTCCCTTCAACAGCATATTGGTTTGTCTCAATCTCCAGATCTTGATCGAACCGAAGGACTTCGCCGTCGAACTCAATCGGACTATCTTCAGATTCAACCTCCGGATCCGCTGCAGTACCGTTGATTGCAGCCCGAATCACAACATCACGATCACCGTCAGTTCGTGGGGCTGCAAAGACCTCGATAATCCTAAGATCATCACTACTGCCTTCGACGTCCCAGGTGTCACCTTCAGTGATTTGGTCGGCTTTATATTCAGGTTGACTTCCGAGATCGATTGTTGCATAGCGAGTCTCGCTAGTCTCTTCCGAAGGTACAACCAAAGCCAATCCAGCCGCAATAACGGCAACAACAAGCAAGACCACAAGTGCATCAATAACATTGATAACTCCAAAGAGTCGGCCTTCGTCGTCAATTACCGAAGAGAGTTTAGAGTCATCAGCCATAGATACTACAAAGAAGGTTGACAACGGGTTAAATCATTCACGATTTCGGAAAGCAGATACAACCCGCATTCATTTTCCACAAACAAGGAACCCACCTCTTACGGCGAGCGAGGATGTCACCAACTATTAGCATACCACCATTCAACGTTATGCTATGACTGAAACTACGGATGAGCCACCACTTGAGAGCGACCAGGCAGCCGAACTGATAGACACCATTGTTGGGACGCTTTCGGGTTCGATTGTAGCCACTGAGTCGTTTCTCCAAACCATTCTCACGGGGGCACTCGCAAAACAGCACGTTCTCATTGAAGATGTTCCGGGAACTGGTAAAACGCTGACCACGCGGCTGTTGGCCGACGTACTCGGTTTGGAATTTAATCGTATTCAGTTTACGCCCGATCTGTTGCCCTCTGATCTAACTGGCTCGACAGTTTTCAATGAAGGAGATAGTTCATTCGAGTTCAACGAGGGCCCCGTGTTCTCAAATATCGTCTTAGCCGATGAGATCAATCGTGCACCACCAAAAACACAGGCCGCGCTGCTTGAGGTCATGGAAGAAAAGCAGGTCAGTACAGGCGGTATAACCCGAGACCTCCCGGATCCGTTTTTTGTAGTTGCCACACAGAACCCTATCGAACAAGAAGGAACATTTGAGCTCCCAGAATCACTGCGTGACCGATTCATGATCAAAACATCGCTCGGCTATCCAGACCGACCAGCCGAACGTACACTTCTCGATCGTCGACTCGACCGCCAGACAGCAGCGCCGATGATCGAACAGGTCATCGAACCCGAAGAATTCTCAACACTCCAAGCAATGCCGGAGTATATTCATGTGGCTCCAGAGATTCGAGAGTATATCTTGGATATCGGGCGGGCGACGCGAACAGACGACCGTGTCGAAGTGGGTGTTTCACCACGTGGGATTCAACGACTCTTGGAAGCAACACGAGCCAGAGCTGTGATTCGGAACCGAGAGTTCGTCGTCCCGGATGATGTGAAATCGTTGGCGCCCTCTGTGTTTGCTCACAGAGTAGTGCTGGGTTCTGCGGCACTAATCGACGGGACAACCCCGCAAGCAATTATCAAAGATTTACTCGAAGACACTGAAGTCCCAGCGATGCAGACAGACTGAGCAACACTCAGGCTTCATATTGCGATCCACTGCGTGTCGATTGTCGATTTCGCTCACCGTAGGCGTACAGTAACGACAGATAGACACAGACAGTGACTGTCCACAGCATGACGGCAAGACTGGCGATAGCAAGCGAACTATGGAGGGCCATATCACTCCCTCTCTTTAGACTCGTATTGTTGAGCCTGTCTAAGAATTCTCACACTCTCAGTCATCGATATCGGTCGAAGACACCGCAGTATAATTTGCTCAACCGATCCAGTAGCGTTGACAAAAAGAGAGCCAAACTCAGCTATCTGGCGATCGTG